>QFPD01000053.1 GCA_003248845.1 Microbacterium sp.
GTCGAGGCGGGCCTCGGCGCGATCCGTGCGACCCTGAACGTGACCGTGCCGCTCTTGACGCTGGCGGGCCTCGACGACGCGCCCGCGGTGCTCGACAGCCATGGCCCGATCGACGCCGAGACGGCACGGGTCCTGGCCGCCGCAGCTCCCGTCTGGCAGCGGGTCATGACGCACCCCGTGACGGAAGAGCCACTCCGCCTCGACATCTACCGGCCGAGTGGGCGCCTACGCCGCCTTCTGAACGCGCGCGACCGCACCTGCCGGTGGCCGGGATGCCGCCGCCCCGCGAGCCGGTCCGAGGCCGACCATACGATCGCGTGGGAGGACGGGGGCACGACGTGCCCGTCGAATCTCGAGATCCTCTGCAAGGGTCATCACACGCTCAAGCACGCGTCGGCGTGGACGCTTCGCCACCTCGGCGGCGGGCGTCTCGAGTTCATCTCGCCCACCCGGCGGCGATATCGGAACGACGTCCCCGCGGTCGTGGAGGCGCTCGGTCCACCGCCGTGGCGGCGCCTGCTCGAGGCTCACCGCGACGCCTCCGATCCTCCACCGTTCTGACTCGCGCCACTGGCATCGCGTACGCGCCGCGGCGTCACTCCTAGATGAAGTACTCCGGAGTGGTGAGGAGTGCGCGCGTGTCCTCGCCGTCGCTGCGACGGCGTGCTTTGGCGGGGACGCCCACGAGGATCGAGTCCTCCGCGGCATCCTTCGTGACCACGGCGTTCGCGCCCACCGCAGAACCCGCCCCGATCGTGATCGGGCCGAGGATCTTCGCTCCCGCACCGACCGCAACGCCGTCGCCGAGGGTCGGATGCCGCTTTCCGCCCTCGCGCGTCCGGCCGCCGAGCGTCACGCCGTGGTAGAGCATGACGTCGTCGCCGACTTCGGCGGTCTCGCCGATGACGACGCCCATGCCGTGATCGATGAAGAAGCGGCGCCCGATGACGGCGCCCGGGTGGATCTCGACGCCGGTCAGCCAGCGCGTCAGCTGCGAGAGAGCGCGCGCGGGAAAGCGCCAGCCGCGCGTCCAGAGGGCATGCGCCAACCGGTACGACCAGATCGCGTGCAGCCCCGAGTAGAGGATCGCGATCTCCCACGCGCTGCGCGCGGCGGGGTCGCGGAGCTTCGCCGCCGCAAGGTCTTCGCGCAGACGCGTGAGCGCGCCCAGGCGCTCGACGCGAGGAAGGTCATGGTCACTCACGCCGTCACCTCGTCCTGCAGGTGCGCATAGAGCGCGGTCGAGAGGTAGCGCTCACCGGCATCCGGCACGATCACGACGATGCGCTTTCCCGCGGACTCCGGCCGGTCGGCGATCTCCAGCGCCGCCCACACCGCGGCGCCGGCGGACATCCCGGCGAGGATCCCCTCGCGCGTCGCGAGCTCGCGCGCGACACGGATCGCGTCGTCGAACTGCACGTCGACGACCTCGTCGATGACGGAGCGATCGAGCACGGGCGGCACGAAGTTGGGCCCGATTCCCTGGATGCGGTGACCGCCCGCGCGGCCCTCGCTGAGTACGGGGGAGTCGGCCGGTTCCACGACGACGACCTTCACGTCGGGGTTGCGCTCCTTGAGCACCTGCCCGACGCCGGTCACAGTCCCACCCGTGCCGGAGCCGGCGACGAACACGTCGACGCGGCCGTCGGTGTCGCGCCAGATCTCCTCCGCCGTCGTCCGGCGGTGGATCGCGGCGTTCGCTGCGCTCTCGAACTGGTGGGCGAGCACCGCCCCGGGCGTCTCCGCTGCGATGCGCTCAGCCGTCTCGACGGCTTCGGTCATGCCCTTATACGGGTCGGTGAGCACGAGCTCGGCGCCGTACGCCTTCAGGAGCGTGCGCCGCTCCTTCGACATGGATGCCGGCATGGTGAGAATCACCCGGTACCCCCGCGCCGCGCCGATGAGGGCGAGCGCGATGCCCGTGTTCCCGCTCGTCGACTCGACGATCGTGCCGCCCGGCTGGAGTGCGCCGGACTGCTCCGCCGCCTCAATGAGGGCGTAGCCCAGCCGATCCTTGACGGACGCGCCGGGGTTGTAGAACTCGAGCTTGGCGACGACCTCCGCCTGAACGCCCTCCGCGAGGGCGTTCAGGCGGACGAGCGGCGTGTCGCCGAACGCACGGGTGATGTCGGGGACGATCCCTGCCACGTGCCGGTTGCCTCAGATTCCGGCGGGCTCGTCGCGCAGGTGCTCGTACAGCGCCGTCGAGAGGTAGCGCTCGCCGAACGAGGGCACGATCACGACGATGTTCTTGCCTTCGGCCTCGGGGCGAGCGGCGATCTGCAGCGCCGTCCAGATCGCGGCACCCGATGAGATGCCCACGAGGATGCCCTCCGAGGTGGCGACCTCGCGGGCGACGCGGATCGCGTCGTCGAACGAGACGTCCACGACCTCATCGATGACGCCCTGATCGAGGATCGGCGGGATGAAGTTGGGGCCGATGCCCTGGATCTTGTGCGGCCCGGGCGTGCCCTTCGTCAGAAGCGGCGAGTCGGCCGGCTCGACGGCGACGATCTTGGCATCCGGCACGCGTTCCTTCAACACCTGGCCGACACCCGTGATCGTGCCCCCGGTGCCGATGCCGGCCACGAAGTAGCCGATCTCGCCGTCGGTGTCGCGA
Organism: Microbacterium sp.; assembly: GCA_003248845.1. Classification (GTDB taxonomy): domain Bacteria; phylum Actinomycetota; class Actinomycetes; order Actinomycetales; family Microbacteriaceae; genus Microbacterium. Next base: position 2,621 of record QFPD01000053.1, read on the forward strand.
AGGATCTCCTCCGCCGTCGTCTTGCGGTGGATCTCGACGTTCGCCTGGTTGGCGAACTGCTTTGCGAGGATCGCGCCGGGCGTCTCGGCGGCGATCTCCTCGGCCTTCGCGACGGCGCCCTTCATGCCGAGCGCGGGCTCGGTGAGGATGAGCTCGGCTCCGTACGCCTTCAGCAACAGGCGACGCTCGATCGACATCGAGGCCGGCATCGTGAGGATGACCTTGTATCCCCGGGCCGCGCCCACCATCGCGAGCGCGATGCCGGTGTTGCCGCTCGTGCCCTCGACGATCGTGCCGCCGGGCTTCAGCTCGCCCGACGCCTCCGCGGCGTCGACGATCGCGATGCCGAGGCGGTCCTTGACCGACGAGGCGGGGTTGTAGAACTCCAGCTTCGCGAGCACCGTGCCGGGCAGGCCCTCGGTCAGACGGTTGAGACGCACGAGCGGAGTGTTGCCGAATGCGCTGGTGATGTCGGGGTGGATGCCGGACATGGACGGCCTTTCTGCAGTGAGGGTCGTGCCCACGGTCGAATCGGGGTCGACAGGTCGAACCAGCCTAGAGTGCCCGCTTATTCCGTAGCTGAATGTGACGTTCGGTTTAGGCTGGTTCCACCCATGAGCATCGAGCACGACTCCGACGCGCGCACCGGCCTTCTCTCCCTGAACGAGTTGCTGCGCGCCGCGGCCGCCACCCTGGCATCCGCCGGCGTCCCCACTCCCGAGGTCGATGCCGAGCTGCTCGTCGCGCACGTCCTCGGGATCGGGCGCGGCGAGATCGCCGCCGCCCGAATGCGGGGGGACTCCGCGCCGACGGGGGAGCCCGCCGATCGCATCGCGCAGCTGATCGCGCGCCGCGCGGCGCGCGAGCCGCTGCAGCATCTGACGGGGTTCGCGCCATTTCGACACCTCGAGCTGCGGGTGGGTCCGGGCGTATTCGTCCCGCGCCCCGAGACCGAGATGGTCGCGCAGCTCGCGATCGACGCGCTGCGGGCCGTGGCAGACGCCGCCCCTGTCGCTGTAGACCTCGGCACCGGGTCGGGAGCCCTCGCCCTGGCCCTCGCGACCGAAGTGCCGCACGCGCGCGTGCATGCGGCGGAGAACTCCGTCGAGGCTTTCGTCTGGGCGAAGGAGAACTTCGCGGCGCACGCTCCCGCGGCGCGTCTCGCGTTCGTCGATCTCGCGTCGGCGTTCCCCGAGCTCAACGGGCGGGTCGACGTGCTCGTGTCGAACCCCCCGTACGTCCCGGATGCCGCCATTCCGCGCGATCCGGAGGTGCGGCACTGGGATCCGCCCGCCGCGCTCTACGGCGGCGAGGACGGTCTGGACGTCGTCCGCACGCTCTCGGGGGTCGGCATGCGCCTCCTTCGACCCGGCGGAGCCCTCGTGATCGAGCACGGCGAATGGCAGGGTGCGCCGATCCGGCAGCTTCTCGCTCAGGACGGCTGGCGCGCGGCGTCGACACACCCCGACCTCACCGGCCGCGACCGCGCGACGACGGCTCTGCGTCCCTGACCTCGGCATCCGTAGACTGGAGGGCGATATGTACGAGCTCTTCGACTGCCGCGACTCCGAGCAACTGCTTCCCGGCATGCGCAAGGCGCGCCAGGCCATCGCACGGGGCGAACTGGTGGTCCTGCCGACCGACACCGTCTACGGCGTCGCCGCTGATGCGTTCAGCGCGGATGCCGTGGCACGCCTCCTCGCGGCGAAGGGACGCGGTCGCCAATCGCCGCCGCCTGTACTCGTCGCGGGTGTCAACACCATGCGCGCTCTCGTGGCCGAGGTTCCCGCCGCGGTCGAGCGCCTCGTCGAGGCATTCTGGCCGGGAGGGCTCACGATCGTCCTCCCCGCGCAGCCGTCATTGTCATGGGACCTCGGTGACACCGGCGGCACCGTTGCGGTGCGCATGCCGGCCGATCGCATCGCCCTCGAGCTCCTCGAGGAGTGCGGGCCCCTCGCCGTCTCCAGCGCGAACCTCACCGGGCGCTCCGCCGCTGTCGACGTCGACGACGCCGCGCGCATGCTGGGCGACTCGGTCGCCGTCTACCTCGACGGCGGCCCCTCGCGCGACGGCGTGGCCTCGACGATCATCGACGCGACGGGTCTCGTCTCGGGTGCACGTCCGGTTCGGATTCTGCGCCGCGGCGCCGTCTCGCGCAGCGAGCTCGAGGAGAGCCTCGGCGATCTGCTCGAGCCGGACGATCACGACCACGACCACGACCACGACCACGGCGACGGCTCGGCGTGAGGTTCTACGTCCTCACGGTGGTCGTGACGGCCCTCCTCACGCTGGGTCTCACGGCGCTCGTCTGGAAGCTCGGGCTGCGGTACCGGCTGTACCCCGAGATCCGAGAACGCGACGTGCACACGACGCCGAAGCCGCGCATCGGCGGTGTCGCGATGTACGTCGGCGTCCTCGCCGCGTTCGCGCTGTCGTCCCAGATTCCCTACTTCGCGATCATCTGGAACGACCCCGCCCGGATCTGGTCGATCCTGGGCGCCGCGACCCTGATCGTGATCATCGGCGTCGCCGACGACCTGTGGGATCTCGACTGGATGATCAAGCTCGGTGCGCAGTTCCTGGCGGCGGGCGTGGTGGTCGGCTTCGGCGGCATCCAGATCTTCTACATCCCGCTCGGCCAGCAGTTCGTCGTATCGAGCTGGATGAGCTTCGTGCTGTCGGTATTCGCGATCGTCATCGTGATGAACGCGGTCAACTTCATCGACGGGCTCGACGGCCTCGTCGCCGGCGTCGCTCTCATCGCGAATGCCGTGTTCTTCGTCTACACCTACCTCGTCGCACGTGACACCGGGGCGGAGACCTACTCGAGCCTCGCGTCCTTCATCGCCGTTGCCCTCGTCGCCGTCTGCCTCGGGTTCCTCCCGCTGAACTGGAGCCCGTCCAAGCTTTTCATGGGCGACTCGGGCGCGCTCCTCATCGGCCTCCTCATGGCTGTCGCGGCGATCGCCTTCACGGGGAGCCTGGATCCCGCCCTCCTCGGCGACAACGACGTGTTCGGCCGGTCGCAGCTCCTCGGCGCGTTCATCCCCATCCTTCTGCCGGTCGTCGTCGTGCTGCTCCCGCTCCTGGACTTCGGTATGGCCGTCATCCGGCGGATGGGGCAGGGCAAGTCACCGTTCTCGCCCGATCGCAAGCACTTGCATCACCGCATGCTCGACATGGGCCACAGCGACCGTGCGGCCGTCGTCATCTTCTACGCCTGGACCGCCGTCGTCTCGCTCGGCGTGCTCCTCATGTACATGGGGACGAGCCGCGACTGGCCCGGCGACTACTGGCCCGGCGTCGCGTTCCTCGTCATCGGTGCGGCGGCCTGCGTGGCCGTGACACTGCTGCCCTCCGCCGGTCGCAGGCCTGCGACCGCCTCGACAGATCCCGACACAGATCCCGAACCCGAACCCGAACCGAGGACCTCATGACCGAGACCCCCGATCCGACGTCCCCCTCCACTCATCGCGACGTGTCGAGCAACCGCGTCTTCCGCACGACGCTGCTGTGGTCGGCCGCCATCACCGCGGGCCTCGCCGTCGCGGGCGCGCTCATCGGATTCGCGGTCGCGGGCACCTCCGGGCTCTGGAGCGCGCTCATCGCGATCCTCCTCGCCGCAGTCTTCCTCAGCCTCACCGCAGGAACGATCCTCATCGCGAACCGCTGGTACGGCGATCCGCTGTACGTGCCGATCTTCTTCGGCGCCGTGATGGGCGGTTGGATCGTCAAGTTCGCGCTGTTCATCGTCGTGCTGCTCGTCCTGCGCGGTCAGCCGTGGCTCAACGGCACCGTGTTCTTCGTCGCGCTCGTCGTGAGCGTCGTGGCATCCCTCGTCATCGATGTCGTCGTGATGCTGAAGATGCGCGTCCCGTACGCGGGCGACGCGAACCTGCCCACTCTCTCCGACATCATCGACGAGGCCCGTCGCCCGTCCCTGCCGCCTCTGCCGCCGGAAGAGGGTGGTACCGGCAGTGACGGAACACCTGCGGACGCGGGTGGCCCGCGCGCCTGATAGGCTGTCCTTGCGCCTGTGACCGCGGTGTGGAAAACGCTGGGGACTGTGTGCGCATCGACTTTCACCGACCATCGTCGCCTCGGTTCACGCCGATGCCCCGAAGCTGGAGTCTGCGCTGTTTACCCACGCTGCGACCCTGATCGCCAAGACCGCTGAAGAAGGCGGCGAATTCCACGGGCCTTCGATCTTCGAGTTCTTCCCCGACGTTCTCTTCACGATCGCGGGAATCCCCGTCACGCGCATCCATCTGATCCAGTTCCTGGCGACGATCGCGCTCGTGCTCTTCCTATGGCTCGGCACGCGCAACATGCGTCTCGTCCCGGGCCGCTTCCAGTCGATCACCGAGATGGGGCTCGACTTCGTCCGGGTGAACATCGCGGAGGATCTCCTCGGCAAGAAGGACGGCCAGCGGTTCCTGCCGATCCTCACGACGCTGTTCTTCATGATCCTGTTCTTCAACCTGACAGGCATCATCCCGTTCCTGAACCTCGCCGGCACGGCGATCATCGCGGTGCCGCTCCTGCTCGCGGTGGTCAGCTACGTCACCTTCATCTACGCCGGCATCAAGAAGAGCCCGAAGAACTTCTTCAAGAACGCGCTGTTCCCCTCCGGCGTGCCGTGGCCGATCTACTTCATCGTCACCCCGATCGAGCTCATCTCGACGTTCATCATCCGTCCTGTGACGCTCACGCTGCGACTGCTCATGAACATGATGGTCGGGCACTTGCTGCTCGTCCTGTTCTTCTCGGCGACGCAGTTCTTCCTCTTCACGATGGGTGGATGGTGGTCGGCGCTCGCCGCCGGCTCGCTCGCCTTCGGCTTCGTGTTCACCTTGTTCGAAATCCTGGTGGCCGTCCTCCAGGCCTATGTCTTCGCCCTCCTCACCGCGGTCTACATCCAGCTCGCGGTCGCAGAAGAGCACTGAGCGGTCGGCCCCCTGACCATCAGGGCCGCCCATAACCCCGAAAGGAAAACCCCGTGGACGCAACTACGGTTCTCGCAGAGCTCAGCGGCAACGTCGCGACGATGGGCTACGGCCTCGCCGCGATCGGCCCGGCCATCGGCGTGGGCATCGTCGTCGGCAAGACGATCGAGGGCGTCGCCCGTCAGCCCGAGCTGGCCGGCCGCCTGCAGGTCCTGATGTGGATCGGTATCGCCTTCACCGAGGCGCTCGCCTTCATCGGCATCGCGACCTACTTCATCTTCGTCTGATCGCCCACACCAGTTCTTAAGGAGACAGGATGCTGAACGCTCTTGTCGCGTACGCGGCAGAGGAGGGCGGGGCTCCCAACCCGCTCATCCCCGCCTGGTACGACATTCTCTGGTCATCGGTCTGCTTCGTCATCATCCTCTTCGTCTTCTGGCGGGTTGCCCTGCCGAAGATGAAGACCCTGCTCGACCAGCGCGCTGCCGCCATCGAGGGCAACATCGCCAAGGCCGACGAGGCGCAGCGCAAGGCCGAGGCCGCGCTCGAGGAGTACACGGCCCAGCTCGCCGAAGCCCGCAAGGAGGCCGGTGAGATCCGCGATGCCGCCCGTGAGGACGGCAAGAAGATCATCACCGAGGCGCGCGAGATCGCGTCTGCTGAGGCTGCGCGTCTGACCGCAACCGCGCACACGCAGATCGAGGCGGAGCGCCAGTCGGCGCTCGTCTCGCTGCGCAGTGAGGTCGGCACGCTCGCCCTCGACCTGGCCAGCGGTGTCATCGGTGAGTCCCTCTCCGACGACGCGAAGGCCAAGCGTGTCGTCGACCGCTTCCTCGCCGAGCTCGAGACCGAGAAGGTCAAGTAATGGGCAGCGCGACCACTCAGGCACTGGCGACGACCACCGCCGAGCTGAAGGCAGCGAAGGTGAGTGACCTCACGGTCGCCCGCGAGCTGTTCGCGGCCGCGCGCGAGATTGCCGAGTCGGCGCAGCTGAGCGGCGCGCTCTCGTCGTGGGGCGCGCCGGCAGCGGCGCGCGCCCAGGTCGCCCGCACCGTGTTCGCCGGTTTCGGCGCGACCTCGGTGCAGCTCGTGGCATCGGCGGTGTCGCAGCGGTGGTCCTCGACCGAGGACCTCATCGCCGGCATTGAGGAGCTCGCGATCCGCGCTGCCGCCATCGGTGCGCCGGACGCTGACATCGAGGGAGAGCTGTTCCAGGTCGCCCGTACCGTCGCGGCGAACCCGGAGCTCGAGCTCGCCCTCGGCAGCCGCCTCGGTGACGCATCCGCTAAGGGTGCACTCATCGAGAAGCTGTTCTCCGGTCAGGCGAGTGAGGCGACGACGCTCATCGCGTCGCAGCTCGTGCAGCAGCCGCGTGAGCGGCGCGTGCGCGCCCTGCTGAACCGTGCTCTCGACCTCGTCGCCGACGAGCGCGGCCGGACCGTTGCGACGGTGCGTGTCGCCGCGGCGCCGGACGCCGCGCAGCAGCAGCGCCTCGCGCAGGCTCTCAGCGCCCGCTACGGCAGCGACGTCGCCGTCAACGTCGTCGTGGACCCCGAGGTCCTCGGCGGCATGCGGGTGGAGATCGGCGACGACGTCATCGACGGCACCGTCTCTTCCCGAATCAACGACTTGCGCCAGCGCCTCGCTGGCTAGAAAAGAAGGAACACCATGGCAGATCTCACCATCAGCCCCGATGCCATCCGGGACGCGCTGAAGGACTTCGTCGCAGCCTACGAGCCGGCGTCCGCGAGTGCGACCGAGGTCGGCACGGTCGTCGACGCGGCCGACGGCATCGCCCACGTCGAGGGTCTTCCCGGCGTCATGGCGAACGAGCTCGTCCGCTTCGAGAACGGCATCGAGG
>QFPD01000334.1 GCA_003248845.1 Microbacterium sp.
TGATACCCACCGTCGGCGTGCGGCTCGGCGCCTCGCGTCGCAACGACGAGGGCGGGTCGTGCATCGACGGAGATCACCGGGTGATCGCCGTCGGCGAGGATGACCCTGGTGTTCGGAAACGCCCGGCCCAGCTCGTCCGCCGTGCGCTCGCTCCCCGACGAGGCCATACGCAGCGTCGTCGACTGACAGTGTGCGCAGGACCACGACGAGATGGTGCGACCGCACCACGTGCAGTCCGGCGCCGCGCCAGGACGGCGGGCGCGTAGCGGACCGGTGCAGTGCGGACAACGCGCCGGCGTACGGCACTGGGCGCACACGAGCACGGGCGCGTAGCCGGGGCGCGCGACCTGGACGAGCACCGGGCCGGTCTCGAGAGCGGCGCGTGCGGACGCGAAGGCCGCCGAGGGCACGCGCTGACCTCGGGACTCACCCTCGCGCGTTGCGGAGAGAACGACACTCGGGCTCTCGCGACGGTGCGCGGGGACATCGCGGACCCACCCGATCTGGACGAGTCTCTCGACATCGCTCGTGCGGGTGTGCCCCGCGAAGACAAGCGCCGACTCTTCGAGCTCCTGTCGCACGAGCGCCGCATCGCGCGCGTGGATGCCGGGGCTCAACGGTTCGGCGAGAAGCGGATCGCCGTCGTCCCAGACGATCACCGCACCGACATCCGGTGCCGGCGCATACACCGTCGACCGATTGCCGACGACGACCGCGGGTGCTCCCCCGAGAAGGCGCAGGTACGTGGCGTAGCGCTCGGGTCCCGAGCGTCGGGCATCGTCTCGGACGATCGCATCGCCCGAGAGTCGCTCGCTGAGGACCGCGAGCACCTGATCCTCGTCGCGCTGGTCCGGGACGACGATGAGCGTGCTCAGACCGCGCCCGAGCGTATGGAGGGCGATCGCTGCCACGACCTCCGACCAGGCCCCCACGGGGGTGGCGCCTGCTGCTGCCGGCCGCGGTGGCGCGTCGAGCGCGATGCGCGCCCGGGCGGACAGGGCCGGGAGCAGGTCGGGATACCCCGAGAGGATCCCGTCAGCCCACGCCGTCGCGGCCTCGTCGACCTCGGCGGCGGTTGCGCCCTCCCCCGCGTCGCGAGCCGCGAGCCATGCCTTCTCCGCGCGCACCATGCGCTTCGGGATCACGAGCCGCAGGACGTCGCTCGCTGATCCCGCCGCGCGGTCGGCGGCCCGCCGCGCGAGCGCGTAGAGCGCGGGCGGCAGCACGGCGACCGGCGAGACGATCGCCTCGACCTCGGAGAGGGGCTTCGCCGTACGGGCGGCGTCTGCGGCATCCACCGTCTCGACGAGGTACCCTTCGACGATGCGCCCGGCGGTCCGAAGTGGGACTTTGACACGGACGCCCGGCACCGCATCGGCCTCGAGCGCGGCGGGGACCGCGTAGTCGAACAGCCGATCGAGCTGCGGAAGCGGCGAGTCGATCAGGACGCGCGCGACGAGGGGCATGGCGCGTACCGCGCGGTCAGAGCCCGGCAGCCGCGCGCAGCTCGTCGACGCGCGTCGTCTGCTCCCACGCGAAGTCGGGGAGCTCCCGGCCGAAGTGGCCGTACGCCGCAGTCTGCGCGTAGATGGGGCGCAGGAGGTCGAGGTCGTCGATGATCGCCTGGGGTCGCAGGTCGAAGACGTCGCGGATCGCCCTCGTGATCGTCTCGTCGTCGACGGAGCCCGTGCCGAACGTCTCGACGTACAGCCCCACCGGCTCAGCCCGGCCGATGGCGTAGGCGATCTGCACCTCCAGCCGCTCCGCAAGGCCCGCGGCCACGGCGTTCTTCGCGACCCACCTCATCGCGTAGGCAGCGGAGCGATCGACCTTCGAGGGATCCTTGCCGCTGAACGCACCACCGCCGTGGCGGGCCGCGCCTCCGTACGTGTCGATGATGATCTTCCGCCCGGTGAGACCCGCATCGCCCTTCGGGCCGCCGGTGACGAAAGGGCCCGCGGGGTTGATGACGTAGCGCACGTTCGACAGGTCGAGCCCCGTCGTCGCGAGCACGGGGTCGATCACCTCGGCCTGCACGGCGGCGCGCAGCGCCGGGAGCGAGATATCCGGGTTGTGCTGCGTCGAGAGGACCACCGTGTCGACGGTGCGCGGCACGGCACCGTCGTACCCGAGGGTGACCTGGGTCTTGCCGTCGGGGCGGAGGAAGCCGAGCGCACCCGACCGGCGGGCGTCGGTGAGGCGCTCCGCGAGGCGGTGCGCCGTCCAGATCGCCATCGGCATGAGCTGCGGCGTCTCGGTCGTCGCGTACCCGAACATGATGCCCTGATCACCTGCGCCGAGCGCATCGACGGGGTCATCCGAACCGCCCTCACGATGCTCGATCGCAGTGTCGACGCCGGCGGCGATGTCGCTCGACTGTTCGCCGATCGATACCGTGACGCCGCACGAGTCGCCGTCGAATCCGGTCTCGCTCGAGGTGTACCCGATGCGGTTGACGACTCGGCGCACGATGCCCGGGATGTCGA
>QFPD01000054.1 GCA_003248845.1 Microbacterium sp.
ACGCCTGATCGACTCTCCCGAGACCCGCTCTCGGGCCGCGGACCGCTCAGGCGTCGATCGTGTCGACGGCCTCGCGCATGTCATCGAGGAATGCGATGACCGTCGCCCGCTCATCGGCACTCATTTTGCGCACGACCCCCATCATCCGCTCGTGCATGGCCCCGAGAGTGTGGCGGACCTCGGTCTCCGACTTCTGGCTCGACGCGATGAGGACGCTGCGACGGTCGTCGGGGTTGGGCGTACGGGTGATGTGCCCGGTCTTCTCCAGGCGGTCCAGAAGCGCCGTCGTCGATGCGGACGTGATGCCGAGGTAGCGGCTGATGGTGACGGGCGTGACGCGCTCGTCCCTCTGCTGGGCGCGAGCCAGGAAGCGCAGGACGAGGAGCTCGTTCTCGCCCATGTCCATCGACTGCTGCGTCCGCCGGCGCATGGCGACCTCGGCGGCACGGTACGAGCGCATCGCCTCCATGACGGAGGTCGAACGCGCATCGTCGTCGGCGTACCAGTAGGATCCCGGCCGGTCCTCAGACGTACTCATGCGAATATTCTCGCGCGGCCGCCGAGTGAGCGCACGTCGAAAGTGGCATCTGGACGGGAGTTCGCGCACGCGGTACGCTCCCGCCGCATCTCAACGGTGGACTCCTCTCTCGGCGCGCGCTATCCTCGTTCCAGTTAATGATTCATAACCGAATCGAGGATGCCGTTGTCCGACTCTCGACCCGAGGGCTATCGCACGCTCGTCACCGAGCTGCGCACACATCGGGCGCACGCCGTGCAGCCAGGTCCGGACAACCCACGGTGGGAGGCATCCCGCGCACGCCACGTCGCGCGCGGCAAGCTGCTCGCCCGCGACCGCATCGACGCGCTACTCGACCGCGGCTCGCCCTTCCTCGAGCTCGCACCGCTCGCGGCGTGCGACCTCGGCGACGATTGGCCCGCCGCCGGGGTCGTCGCCGGAATCGGCCTCGTGGAGGGGCGCCACGTGATGGTCGTCGCCAACGACGCGACCGTCAAGGGCGGCACGTATCATCCCCTGACCGTCAAGAAGCACCTGCGTGCGCAGGAGGTTGCCGGGGAGAACCGACTGCCGTGCCTCTACCTCGTCGACTCCGGCGGGGCGTTCCTGCCGATGCAGGACGAGGTGTTCCCCGATCGTGACCATTTCGGGCGCATCTTCTACAACCAGGCGCGGCTGTCGCGCGACGGCATCGCGCAGATCGCCGCCGTCATGGGGTCGTCCACAGCCGGCGGGGCATATGTTCCCGCGATGAGCGACGAGACGGTCATCGTGCGCAACCAGGGCACGATCTTCCTCGGCGGCCCGCCCCTCGTCAAGGCCGCCACCGGTGAGATCGTCAGCGCCGAGGAGCTCGGCGGCGGAGTGACGCCCTCCCGCATCTCGGGCGTCACCGACCACCTCGCCGAGAACGATCGCCACGCCCTCGAAATCATGCGGAGCATCGTGACGACCGTGCCCCGACCCGCCCCGCTGCCGTACGACCTCGGCCCCGCCGACCCGCCGCTGCACGATCCCGATTCGCTCTACGACGTCGTCCCCGTCGAGCTCACGACCCCGTACGACGCCCGCGAGATCGTCGTGCGTCTCGTCGACGGCAGCCGCTTCGACGAGTTCAAGCGCGAGTACGGCGAGACCCTTGTCACCGGATTCGCGCACATCCACGGGCACCCCGTGGGCATCGTCGCGAACAACGGCGTCCTCTTCGCCGAGTCGGCGATGAAGGGGGCGCACTTCATCGAGCTGTGCGACCAGCGCGGCATCCCCCTGCTGTTCCTGCAGAACATCACGGGCTTCATGGTCGGGCGCGAGTACGAGCACGGCGGCATCGCCAAGCACGGCGCCAAGATGGTCAACGCCGTCGCCTGCGCCCGCGTGCCGAAGCTCACGGTCGTCGTCGGCGGCTCGTTCGGCGCGGGCACCTACTCCATGTGCGGAAGGGCCTATTCGCCACGGTTCCTGTGGCTGTGGCCGGGAGCGCGCGTGTCGGTGATGGGCGGCCCGCAGGCGGCATCCGTCCTCTCCACGGTGCGCGCGGAACAGCTGGATGCCGCGGGGACCCCCTGGACCGACGAAGAGAGGGCAGCGTTCGAGCAGCCCATCCGCGATCAGTACGAACGCCAGGGCAGCCCCTACTACTCCACTTCGCGCCTGTGGGATGACGGCGTGATCGAACCCGCGCAGACCCGCGACGTCCTCGGCCTCGCGCTCGACGTCGTCTCGCGCGCCCCGATGCCCGATGCCGGCTACGGCGTCTTCCGGATGTGACCCCCATGACCACGATCGACACTCCCGTCATCACGAAGGTCCTCATCGCCAACCGCGGCGAGATCGCGGTGCGCATCATCCGCACACTCCGCAGCGTCGGCATCCGCTCGGTCGCGGTCTACAGCGACGCCGACGCCGGCGCCGTGCACGTGCGCCTCGCCGACGAAGCCGTGCGGCTCGGGCCCGCTGCGGCTGCGCAGAGCTACCTGTCGATCGAGCGGGTGGTGGATGCCGCCCGTCGCACGCGCGCCGACGCGATCCACCCGGGTTTCGGCTTCCTCGCCGAGAATGCGGAGTTCGCACGTGCGTGCGCCGACGCGGGGATCGTGTTCATCGGCCCGAGCGCCGACGCGATCGAGATCATGGGCGACAAGATCTCCGCGAAGCGGACAGTCGAGGCCCGGGGCCGTGCTCATCAAGCCCTCCGCGGGCGGCGGCGGCAAAGGCATGCACGTCGTCGAGCGCGACGCAGACATCGCCGCCGCCGTTGCGGCGGCGCGGCGGGAAGCCGCGGCATCCTTCGGCGACGACACGCTCTTTCTCGAGCGGTACGTCACCAGGCCTCGGCACATCGAGGTGCAGATCATCGCCGATACGCACGGGAACGTCCTGCACCTCGGCGAGCGCGAGTGCTCGCTGCAGCGGCGGCACCAGAAGGTCGTCGAAGAAGCGCCCTCGCCGCTACTCGATGAGGCCACCCGCGCACGCATCGGCGCGGCGGCCTGCGAGACGGCCCGAAGTGTCGGCTATGTCGGCGCGGGAACGGTCGAGTTCATCGTTCCCGGTGATGCGCCGGACGAGTTCTTCTTCATGGAGATGAACACGCGCCTGCAGGTCGAGCACCCTGTCACGGAGCTCGTTACGAGCCTCGACCTCGTCGAGCTGCAGCTGCGGATCGCCGCGGGCGAGCCCCTGCCGTTCACGCAGGAGGACGTCACCCTGACAGGCCACGCGATCGAGGTTCGGGTCTACGCCGAGGATCCTCGGGCGGGATTCCTGCCGACGGGCGGCCACGTGGAGCGGGTCGTACACCCCTCTGGCACCGGCATCCGGGTCGACACCTCGCTCGAGGACGGCGTGGACGTCTCGACCGATTACGACCCGATGCTCGCGAAGATCATCGCGTGGGGGCCCGACCGCGAGGAAGCGCGGCGGCGTCTTGTCACGGCGCTGGAGAACACCGCGATCTTCGGTTTCGAGACGAATCTCACCTTCCTGCGGCTGCTCCTCGAAAGGCCGGAAGTCGTCGCCGGAGACCTCGACACTGGCCTCATCGCACGTGTCTTCGACGACCTCGTCTTCCCCGAGATTCCCGAGCGCGTCTTCGCGGAGGCGGCGCTGCTGATGCGCACCCGGAACGCGACCGATGCGGCCCCCGTCGCGACGGGACCGTGGGCACGCGCCGACGGTTGGCGACTCGGATCGGCGGCGCCGAGCGTCTTCGATCTCGAGGCCGGCGGCGGCGGAGAACGAGTGCGGGTATGGGCGTCGTCGTCCGGAACCGAGTTGCGCGTCGCGGTCGGCGACGGCGACGCTCAGATCGCGACGGTCGCGGTCGAGAGCGGTCGGGCAACCGTGAGCATCGAGAACCTGACGCGGTCTTTCCCGTTCGCCCCGGTGCCCGGCGGGATCTGGCTGCCCGGCGACGGCGAAGCGGTGTACGTGCGTGAGCGACACGCCTCGTACGGAGCGGATGCGGCATCCGACGCCTCTCCGACACTCGTCTCGCCTCTCCCCGGGACGGTCGTCACGGTCTCCGTCGACGATGGCGCTCGAGTCGAGGCAGGCGACGCCGTCGTCGCCGTGGAGGCGATGAAGATGGAGCACGTGCTGCGCGCCGCGGTCGCCGGTACCGTGAGACTCGACGTCGCGGTGGGCGACCAGGTGGCGCGCGGCGGGGTCGTGGCGCGGATCGAGGTGGAGGACGCATGAGCGACGAGCAGGAACCCCGGAAGATCACGCAGCGCGGGCTCTACTTCGAAGAGTTCGAAGAGGGTGCCGTCTACGCCCACGCGCCCGGCCGCACCGTGACCGAGGCCGACAACGTGCTCTTCACGACGCTGACGATGAACACGCAGTCGCTGCACCTGGATGCCGCATGGTCGGCGGAGACGGAGTTCGGCGAGCGCCTCGTCAACTCGATGTTCACGCTCTCGACGATGGTCGGCCTCTCCGTCGCCCAGCTCACCCAGGGCACGATCGTCGCGAACCTCGGGTTCGAGTCGGTGCGCTTCCCCGCACCCGTCCGCGTCGGCGACACGCTCTACGCCGAGACGCTCATCGCCGGCAAGCGCCCGTCATCGTCGCGGCCGGGACAGGGCATCGTCGAGTTCGCGCACACGATGCGGAACCAGCGCGGTGAGGTCGTCGCCGCAGCGACCCGCAAGACCCTCATGCGGTGTCTTCCCACCTCAGGGGAGGATGCCTCGTGACCACTGCCATCGTCGGGTCGGCGCTGCTGTTCTGCCCGGGCGACCGGCCGGAGCGCTATGCGAAGGCGGCGGCCGCCGCCGACACCGTGATCGTCGATCTCGAAGATGCGGTCTCCCCCGCCGAAAAGCCGCGCGCGCGCGACGCCCTCGTCGCGGCGGCCGCCGCGGCATCCCTCGACCCCACGAGAACGATCGTGCGGGTCAACCCCGCCTCGACGGAGGAGTTCGCGCGCGACCTCGAGGCCATCCGCCGGACGCCGTACACGACCCTCATGCTGGCCAAAGCCGAGGGCACCGAGCATCTCGACGCCCTGGCCTCCGCCGGCCCCTTCGGGGTGGTCGCCCTGTGCGAGACGGCGCTGGGCGTCGTCAACGCCGCCCAGATCGCGGCCCACCCCGCCGTCATCGGCATGATGTGGGGCGCAGAAGACCTCATCGCGAGCATGGCGGGGCGCACGAGCCGGTTCGCCGACGGGCACTATCGCGATGCCGCGCGGTACGCCCGCTCGACGGTCCTCCTGCACGCCCGCGCCCACGGGAAGGCTGCGATCGACGCGGTGCACATCGACATCGCCGACGTCGACGGGCTCCGCGCCGAGGCGGAGGACGCCGCTGCCTCCGGCTTCCAGGCGACGGCGTGCATCCACCCCTCGCAGGTCGCCGTGATCCGAGGCGCTTACGCCCCGACGGCCGAAGAGCGGGCCTGGGCCGAGCGCGTCCTCGACGAGGCCACGCGCCGGCCGGGTGTCTTCCGGTTCGAGGGCCGCATGATCGACGAGCCGATCCTGCGCCAGGCCCGCGAGCTGGTCCGCTGAACCCCGCACTCACGAGCCATCGCCGGGGGGCTACGCCTCGCTGGTGATCGTGACCCGCACGTGGAGTTCGCCCTTCACGGGGCCGGCGTAGACGCCGCGCAAGGGCGGCACGTCGTTGTAGTCACGACCGCGGCCGACGAGCACATGCCGGTCGCCGATCTCGGTGCCGTTGGTCGGGTCGTACCCTTGCCAGTCGCCGCCGAACCATTCGACCCAGGCGTGCGACTCGCCGGTGACCGGTACACCGACCTCGGGGTGCGGGCTCGGGTGCAGGTATCCGGAGACGTACCGCGCCGGGATGCCGACCTCGCGCAGGGCGCCGAGCGTGATGTGGGTGATGTCCTGGCAGACGCCCTTGCGCTCGACCCACGCCTCCGCAGCCGTCGAATGCACGCCCGTGACGCCGGGCATGTACTCCACGGCGTCGCCGATGGCCGCGGCGATCGCCAGGGCCGCCCGCCCCGGATCGGCGTGCTGAGAGGCGATCGAGCGCGCGATGTCCGCAACTTCGGGGTGCGGCGCGGTGCGCGCGGACTGCCCGAGCATCTCGATGGTCGCGACCGCCCGCCCCGCCTCGCGCTCGAGGCGATCCCACGCGATGTCGACGAACTCGATCGGCCGTGGCCGCACCTCCACGAGCGAGCGCGATGTGATGTCGAGAGCGCTGTGGCCCGCGAGCACGTCGAACGCGGCGACGCGCGTGCCGAAGTAGTCGGTGTAGTAGTTGACGCTCGTGGAAGGCTCGATGTCGAGCTGCGAACTCAGCACGAACTGCGCATCCGTCGACCCCGGCAGCATGCGCGCCTCGTTGTAGGAAGCTCCGACATCTCCCGGGTACGTGAACCCGGTCGCGTGCTCGATGCGCAGCCGGCGCACGCCCTGCGACGAACCGATGGTCTGGCGAAGGGTCATGAGGTCTCTCCGATCCAGCTGGGCTCGGCATGCGTCGGGAAGAATCGATCGCGGATCGCCTCCGACGCCTGGCGCGTCACCTTCTGCACCTGTTCCATGTGCTCCGGCAGCTCCGCCAGGATCTCCTCGATCGGGCGGTACTCCAGGTCGTTGCGGATGCGCCCGAGGGCGCGCAGCACGGTGTTCGAGTGGCCGACCCGGTCGGCGACCGGATCGATCGCGCTCATGCAGTTCTCGGCGACCGTGATCGAGTGGATGACAGACCGCGGGAACAGCCGGTCGAGCAGCAGGAACTCGGCGGCGTTGGCGGCACTCGGCATCCCGCGGTACGTCCGCAGATAAGCCTCGTACGCACCGCACGAACGCAGGATGGTCGTCCAGGACGGGCCGGATGCCTCGGTGAGCGCTCGCGTCGCGAGCAGGCGCGCCGTCATGTCGGTGCGCTCGATCGCACGCCCGAGCGTCAAGAACTGCCACGCTTCGTCGCGGCTCGTCGACGAGTCCGTGACCCCGATGGCGAGAGCGGAGCGCTCGCGAACCCACTGGAAGAATTCGTGCGCCTTCTCGTTGTTGATGCGCCGCGGCATCCGCGAGTACGTCGTGTTGAGGGTCTCCCAGATCTCCGTCGAGACGATCTCGCGCGCGCGGCGCGCGTTCTCGCGGGCGGATTGCAGGGCGTAGGCGATGCTCGACGGGTTCGTCCGGTCGACGGCCAGGCTCGTCAGCACGTCACCGCGCGTGACCTCGACGTCCGCGGGCGGCGGAAAGGAGCCCATCACGCCCATGAGCGACCGGCACGCGGTGTCCTCGTCGATCCAGGGGTCCTCGAGGAGCAGCTGCAAGTGGACGTCGAGGATGCGCGCCGTGCCGTCCGCACGCTCGATGTAGCGGCCGATCCAGAACAGGCTCTCCGCGATGCGGCTCAGCATGCCGTCACCCCCGACTGCTGCTGCTGCTCCTGCTGCTCCGAGAGCGGACCGGCGTCGCGCGGTGCCTGGTCGGGCGAGGCCTGCGCGTCGTAGATGATCGGGATCGCCTGCGTGACGGATGCCTGATCGGCGACCAGCCCCGCAAGTCCTCCCGGCTCGTGCGGACCCCGGACGCTCCGCTGCGGCGCGTCGCCGCCGACGATCCAGGTGTCCTTCGAGCCGCCGCCCTGCGACGAGTTCACGACGAGCTGACCCTCCGGCAGGGCGACCCGGGTGAGGCCGCCCGGCAGCACCCAGATGTCGTCGCCGCTGTTGACGGCGAAGGGCCGCAGGTCGGCGTGCCGGGGACGCATGCCGTCCTCCACGAGTGTCGGGATGGTTGAGAGCATGACCACGGGCTGGGCGATCCACCCTCGCGGATCCTTGATGAGCTTCTTCCGCAGCTTCTCGAGTTCGGCGGGCGAGGCATCCGGTCCGACGACGAGCCCCTTGCCGCCGGAGCCGTCGACGGGCTTGACGACGAGCTCGTGCAGCCGGTCCAGCACCTCTTCGAGCGCCGCCGGCTCTTCGAGGCGCCACGTGTCGACGTTGCCGAGCAGCGGTTCCTCGGAGAGGTAGTACCGGATGAGATCCGGAACGTACGTGTAGAGCAGCTTGTCGTCGGCGACGCCGTTTCCGACCGCGTTCGCGATCGTGACGTTGCCCAGCCGTGCGGCGAGCATGAGTCCGGGCGCGCCGAGCATCGAGTCGGCGCGGAACTGCAGCGGATCGAGGAAGTCGTCGTCGACGCGACGGTAGATGACATCCACCCGCTTGGGACCGCGCGTCGTGCGCATGAACACCTTGCCGCCCAGGCACTGCAGGTCGCGCCCCTCGACGAGTTCGACGCCCATGAGGCGGGCGAGCAGCGTGTGCTCGAAATAGGCCGAGTTGTAGACGCCGGGCGTGAGGACCACGACGTTCGGGTCTTCGACGCCGGGAGGGGCCGAGTTGCGCAGGGCGTGCAGCAGCTTGTTCGGGTAGTCGCCGACCGGCTGCACCCGCATCGAGTGGAAGAGCTCGGGCAGCGTCTGCGCCATGACGCGTCGGTTCGAGATCACGTAGCTGACGCCCGACGGCACGCGCACGTTGTCTTCGAGCACGCGCATCTCACCGTGTTCGTCGCGGATCAGGTCGATGCCGGCGACCTGGATGCGCACGCCGTTGGCGGAGTGGATGCCGGCCGCCTGCCGATAGAAGTACTGCGACGATGCGATGAGAGCGGCCGGGAGCACGCCGTCACGCACGCAGTACTGGTGACCGTAGGCGTCGTCGAGGAACGCCTCGAGCGCGCGCACCCGCTGCTTGACGCCCGCCTCGACGCGCGACCACTCGTCGAAGTCGATGATCCGGGGCACCGCGTCCAGAGGGAAGGGCCGCTCCTCACCCGCGAAGTCGAAGGTCACGCCCTGCGCGAGGTACGAGCTCGCGAGGGATTCGGTGCGGCCTCGCAGTTCTTCCTGCGTGAGCTGCGCGAGCGTCTGATAGAGCTCTCGATACGCCGCGCGGGACGGCGCCGCCTGGCCCGCGTGCGCGGGATGCTCGAACATCTCGTCGAACGCGGGAACTCCCGACACCGTCTTGCGCGGCGCCAGCGTGGAGCCGTAGCCGTCGAACAGATCGCCCATGCAGTGAGCCTAGTCGTGGGCGTGTTTCCGGAGTGTGTCGGGATGCCTCGGCACCGCGAGGTTCACACCGGACGCTCACCCGGCGGCTCTAGGCTCCGCACGTGGACACCGATGCACGCACCGCACCGGCGGGGCTGGGAGCCCTCGCAGGCGTCGCGGCGGTGATGCTCGGAGCGGGCCTCGGCGAGCTCACGGCACTCGCCATCACGCCATCGTCGAGCCCCGTCGCCTCGATCGGAGGCGCCCTGATCGACGCCGCCCCGGGCTGGGCCAAAGACGCCGCGATCTCCCTCTTCGGCACGAACGACAAGGCTGCCCTCCTCACGGGCATCGCGATCGTCCTGTGCGCGGTCGCCTGCACCGCCGGATGGCTCGAATTGCGGCGACCGCCGGGGGGTCGCATCCTCGCCCTCGCCCTCGGCGCGATCGGCGTCGCGGCCGCCGTCACGCGCGCCCAGGCATCCATCCTGTGGGCGCTCCCCTCGGTGGTCGCGGGCGTCGCAGCTGCGGTAGCCCTCGGCGCTCTCGCGCGACGTGCGCGCGGCGCCACCGGCACGGATGACGCGACCGGGACGGATGCCGCGAGTGGCGCCGATCGCCGCACGTTCCTCGTCTGGTCCGGCGTCGCGACCGTCGCCGGAGCGCTCGCGCTCGTCGGCGGGGGTCTCGTGCGCGCGGGCAATCAGGCGGCATCCGCCGTGCGCAGCGCGATCCGCCTGCCGCAGCCCGTCGCTCCCGTCACGGTGTCCGCCGCCGCGGAACTGGGTCTTCCCGGCCTCGCCGCGTACGTGACGCCGAACGATCGCTTCTACCGCATCGACACCGCGCTGGTCGTGCCCCAGATCGACCCCTCCGAATGGCGGCTGCGCATCCACGGCCTCGTCGCGCAGGAGGTGACGCTCACGTGGGACGAACTGCTCGCGCTCCCGCTCGAGGAGAGCGTCACGACCCTCGCGTGCGTATCGAACGAGGTCGGCGGTGATCTCATCTCGAACGCGGTGTGGCTCGGCTACCCGATCAGAGAGCTCCTCGCCCGCGCGCAGCCGGCCGCGGAGGCGGACATGGTGCTCTCGTCGTCGATCGAGGGGTTCACGGCATCCACCCCTCTCGAAGCGCTCACCGACGACCGAGCGGCGATCCTCGCGGTCGGGATGAACGGCGAGCCCCTCCCCGCCGAACACGGCTTCCCGGTGCGGATGGTCGTGCCAGGACTGTATGGCTACGTTTCGGCGACCAAGTGGGTCGTCGATCTCGAGGTGACGCGCTTCGCGGATCGCACGGCGTACTGGACCGACCGAGGCTGGTCGCCACTCGGTCCGGTCAAGCTGCAATCGCGCATCGACGTCCCCCGCGCGGGAACGCGTGTGGATGCCGGTGACACCGTCATCGCGGGCGTCGCCTGGCAGCAGCACGTCGGTGTCGCGGGGGTCGAGGTGCAGGTCGACGACGGCCCCTGGCAGACGGCTGCTCTCGCGTCCGCGGTCTCAGGCGACACCTGGGTGCAGTGGTCGCTGGCATGGCGGGCGACGACCGGCATCCACACGATCCGCTGCCGCGCGGTCTCGGCGACGGGAGAGACGCAGACCGGCACAGTCGCGGGCGTCGTGCCCGACGGCGCGACCGGCTGGCACGAGGTGCGGGTCGAGGTCGGCTGATCGCGCCGCGCTCAGCCCGCGAGCACGAGCCGCAACTGCTCGACGGCCCAGTCCAGTTCCGTCGCGCGGACGACGAGCGGCGGAGCGATGCGGATCGTCTGCCCGTGCGTGTCTTTCACGAGCACGCCGCGGGCGAGGAGCTTCTCGGCGATCTCGCGACCCGTGCCGACCGCCGGATCGATGTCGACGCCCGCCCAGAGGCCCGCGACGCGGATGCCGGTGACGCCGGCGCCCACGAGAGCCTGCAGTGCCGCCTCGAGGTGCTCCCCGAGGGCGTGCGCGCGAGTCTGGAATTCGCCCGACGCGAGCATGTCGACGACCTGACGCCCGACGGCGCACGCGAGCGGATTGCCGCCGAAAGTGGATCCGTGCTCGCCGGGTCGGATGACCCCGAGAATGTCGGCGTTCGCGACGACCGCCGAGAGCGGCACGATGCCGCCGCCGAGCGCCTTGCCGAGCAGGTACACGTCGGGGACCACGTCCTCGCGGTCGCACGCGAACGTCGTGCCGACGCGCGCGAGGCCCGACTGGATCTCGTCGGCCATGAAGAGCACGTTCCGCTCGTCGCAGATCTCGCGGATGCGGCGCAGGTACCCCTCCGGCGGGATCACGACGCCCGCCTCACCCTGGATCGGCTCGACGAGGAGGGCCGCCGTGTTCTCGTCGATCGCTCGGGCGAGGGCCTCGGCATCCCCGTACGGCACCGAGACGAAGCCGGGCGCGAAGGGGCCGAACCCGTCCCGCGCCTGCGGGTCGTCGCTGAAGCCCACGATCGTCGTCGTGCGACCGTGGAAGTTGCCGTCGGCGACGACGATCGTCGCCTGTCCCTCCGGCACGCCCTTGACGCGATACGCCCAGGCCCGCGCCACCTTGATGCCCGTCTCGACGGCTTCGGCGCCCGTGTTCATGGGCAGCACCATGTCCTTGCCGCACAGCTCCGCAAGCGCCGCGGCGAACGGCCCGAGCTGGTCGTTGTGGAATGCCCGACTTGTGAGCGTCACGCGGCCGAGCTGCGCCGTCGCCGCAGCGATGAGGGCGGGATGCCGGTGCCCGAAGTTGAGAGCGGAGTAGGCCGAGAGGAGGTCGAGGTAGCGCTTGCCTTCGACGTCCGTGACCCAGGCGCCCTCGCCGTGCGCGACCACGACGGGCAGCGGATGGTAGTTGCGCGCGAGGTGCGCGTCCTCCGCCGCGATGAGGGTGTCCGTGAGCGCGTCGGTC
>QFPD01000335.1 GCA_003248845.1 Microbacterium sp.
CACCAGAACAGCCGGCGGGCGTGACCGCGGACCCGTGCGACGCGCAGTTCGCGCACCTCGGCACCGGGCGCCGGGGTCACCGGGCGCCCCGTGTAAGCGGTCGGCTGCGTCACCCCTCCATTGTGGCGGTGACGCGCAGCGAAAGCAGGCTGAAACGCAGGGATCAGCGCACGTGGACGACGTCGCCGGCGCCGACGATCGTCTCGACGCCCTCGGCCTCGAGGACGAGGCGCCCGGCGGGGTCGAGCCGCACCGCGCGGCCGCGCAACGTCGTGTCATCCGGCAGCGAGACCACGACGTCAGCGCCGAGCGTGCTGCAGTGCGCGGCGACGCGGTCGGCGACCGCCGCTCCCCCGCCGACGGCGAGGTCGGCGATGCCGTCGCGCAGCGCCGTGAGGAAGGCGGCCAGAAGGGCGTCCTCATCGGCATCCGCCCCCTGGTCGGCGAACGACGTCGCCGTCGGGACGGGCAGATCGACGGTCTCCATCGTCGTGTTGACGCCGGCTCCCACGACGACGGTCTGCGGGTCGGAGGGCAGCACCTCGACGAGGATGCCGCTGATCTTGCGCGCTCCCGCACCCGCGCCCACGAGGACATCGTTGGGCCACTTCAGGCTCACCGGCGTGTTCGGAAGCTGTTCCGAGATCGCGCCACGCAGGGCGGCTCCGGCGACGAGCGGGATCCACCCGCGGTCGGCGAGCGCGACCGCGCCGACGCGCAGCAGCACCGAGACGGCGAGCGCCGTTCCCGGGGGCGCCGACCAGACCCGGTCGAGTCGACCGCGCCCCGCCCGCTGATCGCACGTGAGCACGAGAGACAGGTGCGGGTGGGTGTCGGGGCTCTCTGCGGCATCTCGCAGCAGCTTCGCATTGGTCGAGTCGGTGTGATCGAGCACCTGGACCCGGGGGCTCACGGCGGCAGCGCGGGGATAGCCTTCGGCGGGGATCGTCATACCGGCCACCCTAGCCGCAGGCCACAGCGAATCGCCCGCGCCGTTGTGCCGAGCCGCCAACCGGGAGCGCACGCTGCTCGCTAGGGTGGAACGCGTGACAGATCAGACCACCCACGGCGACCTCTCCACCACCGCCGGAAAGATCGCCGACCTGCGCGCGCGGTACCAGGAAGCCGTCGTCGACGCGGAAGTCACGGCGCAGCAGAAGCAGCACGCCAAGGGCAAGATGACGGCGCGCGAGCGCATCGAGCTCCTCGTCGACCCGGGCTCGTTCGTCGAGCTCGACGAGTACGTCCGCCACCGCACGAGCGCGTTCGGCATGGACCGCTCGCGTCCCTACGGCGACTCCGTCGTCACGGGAGTCGGCACGATCCACGGGCGCACGGTCGCCGTCTACGCGCAGGACTTCACGACCTTCGGCGGCTCGCTCGGCGAGGTCGCAGGAGACAAGATCATCAAGGTCATGGAGTTCGCACTCCGCGGAGGGATGCCGATCATCGGCATCCTCGACTCCGGCGGCGCGCGCATCCAGGAGGGCGTCGTCGCTCTCGGCAAGTACGGCGAGATCTTCCGCCTGAACACCGCGGCGTCGGGAGTCATCCCGCAGATCTCGCTCATCATGGGCCCCGCCGCGGGCGGCGCGGTCTACTCCCCCGCCCTCACCGACTTCGTCATCATGGTCGACAAGACGTCCCAGATGTTCGTCACGGGGCCGGACGTCATCAAGACCGTCACCGGCGAAGACGTCGGCATGGAGGAGCTCGGCGGGGCTTACACCCACAACACCCGGTCGGGTGTCGCCCACTACCTCGCCGAGGACGAGGACGACGCGATCGATTACGCGCGAACGCTCATCGGGTTCCTCCCCGACAACAACATGTCGGAGATCCCGGTCTACGAGAACGTGTTCGAGTGGGAGACCACCGACGGCGACCGCGTGCTCAACACCGTGATCCCCGACTCCCCCAACCAGCCGTATGACATCAAGCAGGTGATCTCGCACGTCGTCGATGGCGGCGACTTCCTCGAGGTGCAGCCGCTGTTCGCGCCCAATATCGCGATCGGCTTCGGCCGCATCGAGGGCCGCACGGTCGGCATCATCGCGAACCAGCCCTCGCAGATGGCGGGCACGCTCAACATCGAGGCGGGCGAGAAGGCGAGCCGATTCGTCCGGTTCTGCGACGCGTTCTCGATCCCGATCCTCACTCTCGTGGATGTCCCCGGCTACCTGCCGGGGACCGACCAGGAGTGGACGGGCGTCATCCGTCGCGGCGCGAAGCTGCTCTACGCGTATGCCGAGGCGACCGTCCCGCTCGTCACCGTGATCCTGCGAAAGGCCTACGGCGGCGCGTACATCGTGATGGGCTCGAAGCAGCTCGGCGCCGACGTCAATCTCGCGTGGCCGACCGCCGAGATCGCCGTGATGGGCGGCCAGGGCGCCGTCAACATCCTCTACCGGTCGGAGATCAAGCGGGCGACGGACGCCGGCGAAGACGTCTCTGCCGTCCGCACCAAGCTCGC
>QFPD01000336.1 GCA_003248845.1 Microbacterium sp.
GAAGGTCATGGACACCTCCTATGCGGAGGGTGCGGGCATCAAGTCGGCGACCTTCGAAGTGGATGCCCCGTACGCCTACGGCACGCTGTCCGTCGAAGCCGGGACGCACCGTCTCGCGCGCATCAGCCCCTTCGGCGGCGCCGACAAGCGGCAGACGTCGTTCGCTGCGGTCGAGGTCATCCCCGCGCTCGAAGAGGCCGTCGAGGTCGAGGTGCCCGAAGGCGACATCCGCGTCGACGTCTTCCGCTCGTCGGGCCCGGGTGGGCAGTCGGTCAACACGACCGACTCGGCGGTGCGCATCACGCACATCCCGACCGGCCTCGTCGTCTCGATGCAGAACGAGAAGAGCCAGATCCAGAACCGCGCCGCCGCGATGCGCGTGCTGCAGACGCGCCTGCTCCTGCTCAAGCGCGAAGAGGAGGCCGCCAAGAAGAAGGAGCTCGCGGGGACGATCACCGCGAGCTGGGGCGACCAGATGCGCTCCTACTTCCTCTACGGCCAGCAGCTCGTGAAGGATCTCCGTACCGGCTACGAGGTCGGCAACCCCGCGGTCGTCTTCGACGGCGACCTCGACGGCCTCATCGCGGCCGGCATCCGCTGGCGCAAGCGCAAAGACGACGACGACTGATCAGGTGCCGCGGCGGGAACCGCGACGCGCGGGCGCGCCGTCCGGCATCCATAGTCTGCGCGCTTAGGCTCGTCGGGTCATGATCCGGTTCGAGCACGTCACCAAGAAGTACCGCGGCACCAAGAAGCCCGCCCTCAACGATGTCGACTTCGATGTGCAGCGCGGCGATTTCGTCTTCCTCGTCGGCGCCTCCGGCTCGGGAAAGTCGTCGTGTCTGCGGCTGATCCTGCGAGAAGACACCCCAAGCGACGGCCGCGTCGTCGTGCTCGGCCGAGACCTGCACGCGCTCTCCACCCGCAAAGTGCCCTATTTCCGCCGCCACATCGGCGCCGTGTTCCAGGACTTCCGGCTGCTGCCGAACAAGACCGTCTTCCAGAACGTCGCGTTCACGCTCCAGGTGATCGGTGCCTCGCGCGCGTTCATTCAGCAGGCGGTTCCCGAGGCGCCCACCCTCGTCGGCCTCGACGGCAAGCAGAAGCGTCTTCCGCACGAGCTCTCGGGCGGTGAACAGCAGCGCGTCGCGATCGCGCGCGCGATCGTGAACCGGCCGCAGATCCTCCTCGCCGACGAGCCGACGGGAAACCTCGACCCCGCGACGTCGGTCGACATCATGCAGCTGCTCGCGCGCATCAACGAAGGCGGTACGACGGTCGTCATGGCCACGCACGAAGCCGGCTTCGTCGACCAGATGAAGCGACGCGTCATCGAACTTCAGGACGGCGTCATGGTCCGTGACGACCGCCACGGCGGTTACGGGGACACGTCCGCGATCCCGCGCCTCGCTCCGCAGGAAGAGAAGGGCGCCGCCGCGACGGCTGCCCTGACCGCGGTGCTCGAGCTGCAGCGCGAGATCGCCGCGTCTCCCGTCGAACCTGTGCCGAG
This sequence comes from Microbacterium sp., assembly GCA_003248845.1. GTDB lineage: Bacteria > Actinomycetota > Actinomycetes > Actinomycetales > Microbacteriaceae > Microbacterium. Next base: position 1,511 of record QFPD01000336.1, read on the forward strand.
CGCGGTCAAGGATGCCGCGGCGGAAGCGGTCTCGGCATCCGCGGTCGCCGCGGCTGTCGCCGTGACGCCCGACGTGACGCCCGCCGCCGAGCTCGATGTCGCGCCCGAGCCGGCGCGCGAATCGACGCCGACGACGCGGCCGATAAAGATCGATGCGCCGATCGTGCAGCTCGACGGACTCGAGCTCGACGACCTGACCGTGGCCGAGCGGCTCGGCCTGGCATCCGACGACGACGAAGTGGGGCCGACCTCGTGAGGGTGCGACTGATCCTCGCCGAGGCCCTGACCGGCCTTCGGCGCAACGCCTCGATGGTGATCTCCGTCGTGCTCGTGACATTCGTCTCGCTGACGTTCGTGGGTGCGGCGATGCTCATGCAGATGCAGATCGCGAAGATGCAGTCCTACTGGGCCGAGCGCGCACAGGTTTCCGTCGTCATGTGCCGTGACGATTCGACGGCCACGACGTGCGCCGACGGTGCGGCGACGGAGGACCAGATCGCGGCGGTCGCGGAGCGCCTGGAGAGCCCGGCATTGGCGGCGCTCGTGCGCGACGTCCGCTTCGAGTCGGGAGACGAGGCCTACCAGAACCTCCTCGACCTCTACGGCGACGAGTACAAGGACTACGTCACTCCGGCGCAGCTCGGTGACACGTACTGGGTCGGACTCATCGACCCCGGGAAGTCGGATGTCATCACCGAGGCGTTCTCCGGTACGCAGGGGGTCGAGGGCGTCCGCAACCAGATGCAGTACCTCGAGCCACTCTTCTCCGCGCTGACGGTCGCGACCTACATCGCGGTCGGCATCGCCGCCCTCATGCTCATCGCCGCCGTCCTCCTCATCGCGACGACGATCCGGCTGTCGGCGTACGCACGGCGGCGCGAGGTCGGGATCATGCGTCTCGTCGGCGCCTCGAACCGGTTCATCCAGACCCCGTTCATCCTGGAGGGCGTCTTCGCC
>QFPD01000055.1 GCA_003248845.1 Microbacterium sp.
AGTTCGCATGCGCCGTCGGAGTCGACGCGCACCAGCGTCATCGCGGCGACGACATGCGCCGTGCACGCTGTCGCGAGTGCGGCGACGGATGCCGCGTCGAGGTCGGGCCGTGCGGCTTCCGCCCCCCGCTGCATCGCGGCGGCGAGCTCCTCCCGATACTCGCGGATGACCTGGCGGAGCCCCTCGTCCGTTCCCACGGGGGCCGTCGCCGCGTTCAGCAGCAGGCAGCCGTGGGCAGCGAGCGGCAGCGTCGGTTCCGCCATGACGTGACGAAGTCCGCGAAGGTACTCGGCGAGCGCGCCGGATGCCACGGCATCCGCCTGCAGCGGCGCGAGACGCGGACGCACGACCTGGTCGAGGTAGGCCGAGACGGCGGCGTCGAACAGCCCGCGCTTGCTGCCGAAGGCGTGGTAGATGCTCGAGCGGCTCAGCCCGGTCGCCCGTTCGAGGTCGGGGACCGCCGCCCCGTCGAACCCGTGCCCCCAGAACACGCCGAGTGCCGACCGGGTCGCGTCCGACTCGTCGAACGTCCGCGTGCGTCCCATCGGTGCCTCCCGTTCGCGTAATGACCATTCCAGTATATATTGGATCGGTCGGTACACTAACCGGCATTCGAACCGAGGAGCACCCATGATCGTCGCCGGACTCGTCTTCGCCGCGCTCGCCGCCCTGCTGCACGTCTACATCTTCTGGATGGAGTCGCTCGCCTGGGACGGACCCCAGGCGCGGAAGACCTTCGGCGTCCCCGACTCCGAGCGCGAGGCCACGCGCGCGTTCGCGTTCAACCTGGGGTTCTACAACCTCTTCCTCGCGATCGCGGCGATCCTCGGCATCGTCGTGACGGCCGCGGGCGTCCCTGCGGTCGGCCTGACGTTGGTACTCACGGGCACGGGATCGATGCTCGCCGCCGCGCTCGTGCTCCTCCTCAGTTCTCCCGACAAGCGGCGCGCAGCAGTGACGCAGGGCTTCCTGCCTCTCCTCGCCGTCGTCGCGACCGTCATCGGCCTGCTCGTCTGAGCCGGCCCCGCTCCCTCTCGCCCCGCCTCAGCAGAAAGAACTCACGCATGCGCGCGCTCGTCCATGACACCTTCGGTGAACCCTCCGAGGTCCTCCACGTCACCGAGGTCGAGACCCCGGAACCCAGGCCGGGACAGGTGCGTGTACGCACCCTGCTCAGCCCGATCCACAATCACGATCTGTGGACGATCCGTGGCACGTACGGATACAAGCCCGAGCTTCCGGCGCGCTCCGGGACCGAGGCGCTCGGTGTCGTGGATGCCGTTGGCGAGGGTGTCACGACGGTGCAGCCCGGGCAGCGCGTCGTCACCGGAGGCACCTTCGGCGTGTGGGCCGAATACTTCGTCGCCCCTGCCGCCGCGCTCATCCCGGTGCCCGACGCCATCGCCGACGAGGCAGCCGCGCAGCTCGTGTCGATGCCGTTCAGTGCCCTGAGTCTGCTCGAATACCTCGACGTGGAGCCGGGCCGGTGGATCGCGCAGAACACCGCCAACGGTGCCGTCGGACGTCTCGTCGCGCAGCTGGCTGCGGCCCGCGGCGTCCACGTGCTCGGCCTCGTGCGTCGCGCCGAAGGCGTCGAAGAGCTCGCCGCGGCGGGCATCGAGGGCGTCGTCGCGACCGATCAGGACGGCTGGCGCGAGCGCGCCCTCGAGATCACGGGTGGCGCTCCCATCGTCGCGGGCGTCGACTCGGTCGGCGGCGCGGCGAGCGGCGACGTGCTGTCGCTCCTCGCCGAGAATGGCACGCTCGTCGTCTTCGGCGCGATGGCGTCGCCGACGATGGAGCTCTCGTCCGGTGATGTCATCTTCCGCCAGCTCACGGTGAAGGGATTTTGGGGCAGCAAGGTGAGTGCGGCGATGGAGCCCGCGCGACGCACCGCGCTCATCGGTGAGATCATCACGCGCGTCGCCGAAGGATCGCTGTCACTGCCGGTGGCCGCCGTGCACGCGTTCGACGACGCAGCATCCGCCGCGCGTGAGAACTTCACGCCCGGCCGCGTGGGCAAGCTGCTGCTCACGCCCTGAACGCGCGCCCATCAGGACCGCCGCGCCAGCGCGGCATCCAGCTCATCGAGGATGCGCCCGCACGCGGTGACGTCCTCGGGGGTGCCCGACAGCTCGAACTCGAAGAGCACGGGACGGCCGGATGCCGCGGCGAGCTCGCGCGCGGCGGCCTGGTAGTACGCGCCGAAGTTACGGTTGCCCGAACCGATGATCCCGACGAGCCGGCGTCGATTCGAGGGGGAGCGCAGGAACGCCTTCACCGGCGCCGGCAGCGTCACCTCGTCGCCGTTGCCCGCTTTGTACGACGGCGTGAGGAGCACCCAGGGAGCCTCGACGTCGCGGCAGCGCACGGCGGCATCGGCGAGGTTGTGGACCTCGCGCCCCGTCGCCGCGGCGAGGTGCTCGGCGAAACGTCCGGTGAGGTTCGACACCGACGAGTAGTAGTAGACGGGAACGGATGCCACGGTCCCAGTCTGCGCGTAGCGCGACCGGCGCGCTTGCGTCTCGACCGGGTGTAAAGGTGCTGTGCGCCGGGGCGGTGCCGACTTGTGGACAGTTGTGGTCGCCTGCGTCGGCGTGAGCCCGCCACGTCTGTCCACAAGTCTCAGGTTGGAGCTGACTTGTGGACAGCTGTGGTCGCCTCCGTCGGCGTGAACCCGCCACGACTGTCAAGAAGTTGTGAAGCGCGCTTCGCTCAGCGCATGGTGTCGAGGATTCCGACGAGGTCGTCGTACGTCGTGCGCGGGTTGAGGATCGCGAAACGCGCGTTGGTGCGGCCGGCGTGGCTCGAGGGCGTCACGAACGCGTGCTGCTCGTCGAGCAACCGCGCCGACCAACGGTCGTAATCCGCCTTCTGCCAGCCGACGCGCTCGAACACGACGACGCCGAGCTGGGGGCGCCGGACGAGGACGAACTCGTCGCGGCGCTCGATCTCGTCGGCGATGCGCTCCGCGAGGTCCACCGCGCCGGCGATCGCCTCGCGGTAGACCGCGGCGCCGTATGTCGCGAGCGAGAACCACAGCGGCAGTCCACGCGGACGACGCGTGAGGTGCGCCGCGAAGTCCGACGGACTCCAGTCACTGGTCTCGGTGAGCGTGTCGAGGTATTCGGCGTGCTGCGTGTGCGCACGGCGCCCGAGCTCGGGATCGCGGTAGATCAGCGCGCACGCGTCGAAGGGGGCGAACAGCCACTTGTGCGGGTCGACGACGAGCGAATCGGCGCGCTCGACGCCGGCGAAGCGGTGCCGCGAGGCGGGGGAGAGCATCGCCGCGAGTCCGTAGGCGCCGTCGACGTGCAACCACGCGCCAGTGCCCGCCACCGCGTCGGCGATCGACGCGATGTCGTCGACGATGCCGAAGTTCGTGGAGCCCGCCGTCGCGACCACGGCGAAGACGCTCTCGCCGTGCTCGTCGAGGGCCGCGCGCACCGCGTCACCGCGGAGGGTGCCGTCGTCGCCGACGCGCACACCGACGACCTCGACGTCCATGACCCGCGCTGCCGAGGCGATCGACGAGTGCGCTTCGATGCTGCAGACGACCCGCCAGCGGTCGGGACGGGCCCGACCGGCCGCCTCGAGTCGATCGCGCGCGGCCTCCCGCGCCGCGACGAGGGCGGAGAGATTGCCGAGCGTCCCGCCCTGGACGAACACGCCGCCGGCGCCGGCCGGCAACCCGAACTCGGCGGCGAGCCAGCGCAGCACCTCGTTCTCGGCGTGCACGGCACCGGCGCCCTCGAGCCACGATCCGCCGTACAGGGCGCTCGCCGAGACGACCAGGTCGAAGGCCGCCGCGGCCTTCGTCGGAGCGCTCGGGATGAACGACAGGTACCGCGGATCGTCGGTCGTGATGCACGCGGGCGCGAGGACATGCTGGAAGATGCCCAGGGCCTTCGCCGCGCCGATGCCGTGCTCGTCGATCGTCCGTCCCGCGAGGCGGGTGAGCTCGGCGGGCGGCAGCGGCTTGTCGAGGGGCGTGTCCTCCGACAGCAGCCGGGCGTGCGAGTAGTCGAGGACGAGGTCCACGATCGCGCGGGTCTCGTCGGTGACGTCGTGCATGCGCGTCTCGTTCGGGCGGGTCATCGTGCGTCACCTTCGGGAGTCGACGTCGTGTGGGGGAGCGCGGGAGTGCGGGGTGGGGTCTCGCGGCGCGGCGCGAGCGCCTCGAACGCGGCCCCCAGTGCAAGCAGCGCGGTGTCATCGTACGCGCGTCCCGCGAAGGTCAGACCCACCGGCATCCCGATGTCGTCCATCGTGCCGAGCGGCACCGTTACGGTCGGGATGCCGAGGTGACGGACGGCGAGGTTGCCGTTCGCGACCCAGACGCCGTTGCGCCAGCCGCGCGCGGCGGCATCCTCGTCGACGTCCATCGTCGCCTCACCGACGTCGGCGACCGCCGGGAAGACGACGGCGTCGAGGCCGAGGTCGTCCATCCACTCCTCCAGATCGATGCGTCGGGTCTCCTCGAGGCCGCGGAGGCCGTCGGGCAGTTCGGGCATGGTCCGCCACGGATCGGCCTCCGGGTGCGTGCGCACCCAGTCGGGGTAGTCGGCGATGTCGTCCTCGAAGCCCGTGTAGCGGTCGGGCAGAGCGCCGTCCGGCTGCGGGAAGATGCGCGCGCCGTCGACGCCCGTGAGGGTGTGGAATGCGGGGTCGCCGTTCGCGGCGAGGAAGTCCTCCCACGCCCAAGCCGAGAGGTCGACGATCTCGCGCCGCAGGTATTCCGGTGAAACGAGTCCGCGGTTCGCGATCGTGGGTGCGCCGGGCCGGTCGCCCTCGTAGTTCGAGACGGCCGGGAAGTCGACCTCGACGACCTCCGCCCCGGCGGCCTCGAGGTCGGCTCGTGCGCGCTCCCACAGAGCGATGATGCTCGCCCGCGTCTGAATGCGTTGCCCGGTCGGCCCACCGATGCCGACCCCGTTCGGAGCGTCGTCGGCGTTGATGTACATGCGGGGGATGCCGAGACGCATGCCCTGCACACTCGCCCCGTTCGCGAGAGCCGGGTACGACGCGGGCCGGCCCGCGGCGGCATCCGGGAGTGCGATCCAAGGCTGCGCGCGCCAGAAGTCGCCGCGGGTCTCGGGGTCCTCCGCGACGACGACGTCGAGGACCTCGAGGAGATCGGCCATCGTCCGGGTCTGCGGCACGACGACGTCCATCGTGGGAACGAGAGGCCAGTTCCCGCGCGTCGAGATCACACCCCGGGAGGGGGTGTAGGCGCACAGCGCACTGTTCGAGGCGGGGCCGCGTCCGCTCGACCACGTCTCCTCGCCGAGACCGAACGCCGCGAAGCTCGCCGCTGTCGCCGTGCCGGAGCCGTTCGACGATCCCGATCCGAACGGAGCGGCGAGATAGTCCGCGTTGTACGGACTCTCGGCGCGTCCGTACACGCCGCGCTGCATCCCCCCGTTCGCCATCGGGGGCATGTTCGTGAGCCCCAGGCAGATCGCGCCACCCGCGCGCAGCCGTTCGATCGTGAACGCGTCGCGCTGCGCGATGAGGTCGGCGAAGGCGGGGGATCCGGCCGCCGCGGTGAGTCCGCGGACGAGGTAGGAGTCCTTCGCCGTGTACGGGATGCCCTCGAGCGGACCGAGCGCGTGTCCGGCGGCGCGGCGCGCGTCGGACGCCTCGGCTTCGGCGACGGCGTCGGGATTGCGGACGACCATCGCGTTCAGAGCGGTCGCGGTGTTCGGGCCGTCGTAGGCGTCGATGCGGGCGAGGTAGGCCCGGACGAGCTCGACGGCGGTCGTGCGGCCGGTCTCGAGCGCGTCGCGCAGTTCGGCGATCGGGGCGTCGACGACGTCGATCATCGGCCACCTCCCACGCGGGCGACGCGCGGCTGCTGCTGCGTGATGCAGTGGATGCCACCGCCCCGCGAGAAGAGCGGCCGCGCGTCGACGGTCACGACCTCGCGGCCGGGGTAGGCACTGCCGAGGATGTCGGCGGCTGCGGCATCCGCTGCCGGCTCGCCGAAGCCGCACGCGATGACGGCGTCGTTGGTCACGAGGTGATTGACGTAGCTCCAGTCGACGAAGCCCTCCTCGTCGCGGAGTGTTGCGGGGGCGGGCAGGTCGATGATCTCGAGCCGTCGACCCGCGGCATCCGTCTGCGCCGCGAGGATCTCACGCAGCTCGCGCGTGACGGCGTGGTCGGGGTGGCCGGGGTCGCGCTGATCGTGCAGCAGGAGGCGTCCCGGTGCGGCGAGCGTCGCGACGATGTCGACGTGGCCATTCGTCCCGAAATCGTCGTAGTCGCGGGTGAGGCCGCGCGGCAGCCAGATCGCGGTCGTCGCGCCGATCGTGCGCGCCATCTCGGCCTCCACGCGTGCGCGGTCGGCGTAGCGATTGCGCCGCGGATCGAGCTGCACGGTCTCGGTGAGGAGCACGGTGCACTCCCCGTCGACGTGGATGCCGCCGCCTTCGTTCACGAGGAGCGACGGCACGACCTCCGCACCCACGGCCTCGGCGATGAGCCGCCCGTGCGCGGCCGAGCGCTGCCACTGCGCCCAGTCGGGCGCGCCCCAGCCGTTGAAGATCCAGTCCACGGCGCCGAGCCGGCCGGTCTCGTCGTCGACGACGAACGTGGGTCCATGGTCGCGCATCCAGTACTCGTCGACGGGCGCCTCCACGATCTCGATCTCTCCGGGGAGCATCCGCGTGGCGCGGGCGATCTCGCTCGGGTCGACGAGCATCGTCACCGGCGTGTATGCGGCGACGGCGGTCGCGACCGCCGTCCACGTCGCGTACCCCTCCTCGCGCAGCGCGTCCGTGTCGCCGAGCGTCGTGCCTTCCACGGGGAACGCCATCCAGATGCGCTCGTGCGGTGCGGTTTCGGCGGGCATGCGCCAGGCCATGGGGATCTCCTGTGTGCGAGTGGCAGGTCGTCCGGGATCTGCGGTACCGTATTGATCAAATGATCAACAAATGGGAGCGTAGCGAGGCATGAGCGAGACGTCAACTGCCCGCCGAGTGCGGAAGACCCCCGACCAGAGGCGGGCCGAGCTCGCCGCGGCGGCGCGCGAGATCGCGCTGGAGCAGGGGCTGGATGCCGTGACGCTGCGCGCCGTCGCGAGTCGCGTCGGCGTCGCGCCCGGCCTCGTCGCGCACTATGCCGATGGCATGGAGGCGCTCGTCGCCGACGCCTTCGGCGACCTCGTCAGCGCCGAACTCGCGGAAGTCGCCGCGCTGATCTCAGCCGTCGACGACCCGGCGGCGCGTATCGGGGTGCTCCTGGAGACGCTTCTCGACGGCTCGCGCACGGACATCACGCTCGTCTGGGTGCAGGCGTGGGGGCTCGGCGCCCGCGCCGAGACGCTCGCCGCCCGTGTGCGCGCGGAGATGGACGATTGGCAGCGGGTCCTCGCCGCCGAAGTCGAGCGCGGGATGGATGCCGGGGTCTTCGCCGTCGGCGACGCCGACGCGATCGCGTGGCACCTGCTCGCGATCATCGACGGGCTCAACGCGCACTCGCTCGTGCGCTGGGACGGTCAGCCCGATCGGCGCGGGCTCGTGCAGCGCGCTGTCGCGGGACTGCTGGGGGTTACGCCCGAGCGGCTGCGCGGGCGTTAGTCGCGTCCGGTCAGCTCTGCCACGCCCGCTCGATCGGCACCGGCTCGCCGAGCACGTTCTCGGCGGCGCGGTGGCCCGAGCACAGCGCGGCGGTGACGGTCGCGGGATCATCCGTCCACGTCGCCTCGCCGGCGAGGTGCAGCACGCCGCCGATGGGCGCCGCGAGCGCGTCGTGGTCGGACGTGTCCGAGCCGAGCGTCATGTAGGCGTACGAACCGTGTCCCGCGAACGGGTCGCTCAGCCAGTCGGTGCGGACGACGGCGACGGGCTCGGGGACGTCCGCGCCGTACAGGCGGCGCAGTTGCACCATGACGGATGCCGTGACCTCGGCATCCGTCCATTCCCGCGTCGCCGTCGCGGCAGGTCCCGCCGCGAACGTCAGCAGGGTCGGCGTGTCATCCAGGGCCGTGAGGTCGTACCAGGAGTGCCACCAGCGGCCCTCCTCGCCCTGCTGTCGGATGGCGTAGACGTCCGTGTCCCAGAAGCGCCGGTCGAAGCGGAGGAACACCTTCTCGAACGCGTTCATCCGGAGGCGCGACAGCGGCCCGGCGACGTCGGGCGGCAGGGCAGGGGAGATGTCGAAGTCATCCGACTGCAGCACTCCGACGGGCACGGTCACGACGGCGGAGCTCGCGGTGAGCGTGCCGGTGGACGTCGTCACCGACACCCCGACCGCCCCCCACTCGACGCGCGAGACGACGCTCTCGAGGCGGATGTAGAGGCCCGCGGCGAGCCCCGTCGCCAGCGCGTCGTAACCGTGCGGGAACACGACCTCGTCCCCGTCGACCTGGTCGTCGTCGAGCCCGTGCGCCGCGAGGTCGTCGATCCACGCGCCGTACTGCTCCTCGCTCCGGTGTTCGAGGTACTCCCGCACGCGCTGCGTGCGCTCGCCGTCCCACCCGCTCACGCCGGCGACCTCGGCGAGGGCGGCCTCGGTGACGTCACGGTAGGAGGCGTCGCGTTCGGATGCGCCGATCGCGCCGCGCAGCGCGGCATCGACCGCATGGATGTCGGCCACGTAGCGCGCCGCGTCGTCGGCGGCGAGCCGCGTGCCGGCGGGGGAGTAGTGCGCGATCGGCCTGCTGTCGGGCTGGTAGCCGCCGACCGTGAACTCGACAGTCGGCATGCCGAACGCCGTCACCGCGGCAAAGACGGGGCTGTCGGTGATGCCGTGGATCCAGGACGCGCCGCGATCGGTCACGTGCCCGTCGGACCGGTCGCTCCAGACTCGCCCGCCGACGCGATTCCGTGCCTCGAGCACGACGACGCGCTGACCGGCGCCCTGCAGGAGGCGCGCGGCGGTGAGTCCCGCGATCCCCGCTCCCACGACGATCGTGTCGATCTCGGTCATGACGTTCTCCTCGGGTGATGTCGGGCCGTGGCTGGCGAGGGGATTCACAGTCGGTGCGCGTCGAGCCAGGCCATCAGAGCGGGCAGCGCGAGGTAGGCGATCGTGCCGTGGTCGGCGTGCGCGATCTCATGGAAGTCGACGTCGACGCCGATCGCGCGTTCGGCGGCCACGAACTGCGCCGTCGCCGAAGGAACCACCAGCGTGTCGTCGCGGCCCTGCGCGACGAAGAGGGGAGCGGCGAACGCCTCCTGTCCCGCGGAGTTCTCCGCGAGGAGGCTTCGCCACGGCTCGACGCTCGCGGGATCGGCGGAGAACT
>QFPD01000056.1 GCA_003248845.1 Microbacterium sp.
GCCGGCGAGCTCTCGTGGCTGAACGGGTACGGCGACGACGTCATCGCATTCCGCAACGGGAATGTGACCGTGATCGCGAACGCGTCGGACGCACCGCTTCCGCTGCCGTCCGGAACCGTCCTGGTCGCGAGCGAACCCTTCGAAGGGGGCGCGCTCCCGGTCGACGTCGCGGTGTGGATGATCGCCGACTGAGGTGGCGAGCCTCGACGACGTCGCCCGCGCCGCGGGAGTCTCGACGGCGACCGTCTCGCGCGCCCTCAGCGGGCGCGGGCGTACGTCGGAGGCGACCCGCGCGCGCGTGCGCGCCGCGGCGGACGCGCTCGGGTACGTGGCATCCGCTTCGGCGTCGTCGCTCGCCTCGGGCCGCGCAGAGAACATCGGCGTCATCGTCCCGCTCATGGACCGGTGGTTCTTCGCGACGGTGCTCGACGGGATCGCCTCGCGGCTCGCGCCGCGCGGGTACGACATCACCCTCTACAACGTCGCCGCCGACCCCGGGCAGCGGCAGCGACTCTTCGACCGCACGCTCCGCCGCGGCCGCGTCGACGGCGTGATCGTGCTGTCCGTCGCCCTCACCGACGCCGAGATCGCCGCGCTCGACGCGCTCGAGCTGCCCGTCGTCGGCCTCGGCCTGCCACGGGGCGAGCTCGGCGGTCTGCGCGTCGACGACACCGCGGTCGGGCGCGCGGCGACGGAGCACCTGCTCGGCCTGGGTCACCGTGACATCGCCCACATCGGTCAGAGCGTCGATGCGGGAGGCCCGTCGGATCCGGCGTACGACGTCCCCACGCGCCGGCGCCGAGGCTTCGAGGCCGCGATGGCGGATGCCGGGGCGACCCCCCGCTTCGTCCCGAGCGACTTCACGGTCGAAGGCGGTCGCCGCGCCGCGGTCGCACTGCTGAGTGCGCCGACGCGGCCGACCGCGATCTTCGCCGCCTCGGACGAGATGGCGTACGGCGCGCTGACCGCTGCGCGCGAGATCGGACTGCGCGTGCCGGAGGACCTCTCCGTGATGGGCGTCGACGGCCACGATTTCGCCGAGCTCTTCGGTCTCACGACGATCGACCAGTTCCCGCACGCGCAGGGAGAGCGCGCCGGCGAGGCGATCCTCGCCGCCGTCGCCGGCGACGGCGAGCCGGTCGGAACTTCGTCCTCCCTGCCGTTCGCGCTGGTCACCCGCCGCACCACCGCTCCCCCGCGGGCCTGACGTCGGGGGCGAGCGTACAGAACTCCTCCTCTCCGTGACGAAGTCGTCCGTCGAACCGTTTCGATCGGGCGCAGGGCGTCGAAATCGGAGGAGTTCTGCATGCCCTCTCTCCGCCGCCCCCGGATCGTGAGGAGCGTGGGCGGTTAGGGTCGGAGGGTGAGCATCGATCTCGAGGCCCTGTACATCGACCTGCATCGCCATCCCGAACTCTCGTTCCAGGAGACCCGGACGGCCGGCGTCATCGCGCGCGAACTCGACGGCCTCGGCCTCGACTACACCGAGGGCCTCGGCAAGACCGGCGTCGCCACCGTCATCCGCAACGGCGACGGTCCCGTGGTGTGGCTGCGCGCCGACATGGACGCCCTGCCCGTCAAGGAGCAGACGGGTCTGGGGTACGCCTCCACCGCCCGCGGAATCGACCCCGCGGGCACCGACGTGCCCGTCATGCACGCCTGCGGCCATGACATGCATGTGACGGCTCTGCTCGGCGCACTCGAACGACTCGTCGCGACGAAGGACGAATGGGCGGGCACCGTCGTCGCGGTGTTCCAGCCGGCGGAGGAGTACGGCGCCGGCGCACAGGCGATGATCGCGGACGGTGTGCTGGATGCCTACCCGAAGCCCGACATCGTCCTCGGCCAGCATCTGACACCGCTCCCCGCGGGCGTCGTGGGCGTGCGGCCCGGCACCCAGATGGCCGCCTCCGACGGGATCACCGTGCGCCTCCTCGGTCGCGGCGGCCACGGGTCGCGTCCGCACGCGACGGTCGACCCCATCGTCATGGCGGCCGCGACCGTCATGCGCTTGCAGACGATCGTCTCGCGCGAGATCGACCCGCGCGAGATGGCGGTCGTGACCATCGGCGCGATCCATGCCGGGCTGAAGAACAACATCATCCCCGCCGAAGCGACGCTCGAGCTGAGCCTGCGCTACCCCGACGATGCCGCCCGCGCCGACGTGCTCGCCCGCGTGGAGCGCATCGTGCGCGCCGAAGCGGCGGCATCCGGCGCCGCCGAGGAACCCGTCATCACGACGCTCCACTCGCTGCCGCCGACGATCAACGACGCGGATGCCACGGCGCGCCTCGTTGCCGCGTGGCAGCGTGCGTTCGGCGAGGGCAGTGTCGTCGACCCCGGTATGTTCACCGGCAGCGAAGACGTGTCCTGGTTCGCGCGCGAGGCCGGCGTGCCGCTCGTGTACTGGTTCTGGGGCGGCCTCGATCCCGAACGCTTCGCCGATGCCGTGGCCCGTGGCGCGGTCAACGAGGAGATCCCGACAAACCACTCGCCGTACTTCGCTCCCGTCCTCCACCCCACGATCGAGCGGGGGGTCGACGCGCTCGTCGTCGCCGCGCGGGAGTTCCTCGCGTGAGCTGGTCCGATCTCGGACTTCCCGAGGCCCCCGAGCCGAGCGGCAACGAGGCCCCCGCCCCGCGCCCCCGCCGCGAGCCGAAGCCGCCCAAGCCCCCGAAGCCGCCCAAGCCGCCGCGCGAACCGCGCGATCGAGGCGATGACGGCGACGGCGGATCGCGGACGCCGCTGATCCTCGGGATCATCGCGGGGGTTCTCCTCGTCGCGGTCGTCGTGACGCTCGGGATCGCGTTGACCCGTCCCTCCTCCGACGCGAACCCCACGACCCCGCCGACGTCGGATCCCGCGAGCGCTGCGCCGACGGCGCAGCCGACGAGTACGGCGACGTCCTCGCCCGACGAAGTCGGCGCCCCCGTCGCCCTGCAGTTCGCCGGCACCGGCTTCACCCTCGTCGACGCGAACAAGAAAGCGGTGTTCACCTACCAGTGGCGCGATAAAGTCGACGGCGCCGTCGCCGCGCTGACGAAGGCGTTCGGGGCCGCGCCGACGCAGCGCGTCGAGGCGGGTGACGGCACGAGCTATCCCGACTACACCATCTATCAGTGGGACGGATTCCTGCTGTACGACATGGTCGACGGCACCGGCGGCGCGCAGCGCGCGACGTTCACGCAGCCCTCCTACGCGACGTTCTCGCGCACCGACGTCGGCGAGATCAGGCTGACGGCCGAGCACGGCATCGCGATCGGCGCGACGGTGGATGCCGTACGTGCGGCCCGCCCCGACAAGGAGATCCCCCGCGGCAGCGCCGGCTCGATCCGCTTCGTCTTCGACCTCGCGCGCTCCAAGGCCGGCCCGCCGGTGCAGTACAGCATGGTCGTCGACACCGACGGCACATCCGTCACCGCGGTGCTGTACTACTTCGCCGCCGGTTCCTGAGGCACGGCATCCGTCTCGGCGCCCTCGCGCGCGTCGACCACGTCCTGCCCGGAAAGGAGCCCCGGCAGCCCGCGGCCCCGCCGGGTCCGGAGCATGACGATGAGGGATGCCGCGGCGAAGACCCACGACAGCGCCGCCCAGCCTCCCGGCAGAAGCGACAGCAGCAGGTAGCCGCCGATCCCGCCGACGAATCGCAGGGGCCGGGCGAGCGGCTGCGGCACAGGACCGCCGCGGTAGCGCAGCTCGACGGCGGCGTCGCCGACCGTCCGACCCGTCGTGAGCACCATCACGCCCCAGATCGCGATCGGCACGACGTTCGCCGTCACCTGCGCAAGCGTGCGGTCGACGACCGCGGCGTGGTCGCGCACGACGTACTCGAGCACGACCTGCACGCCGACGCCGAGAGCGCCACCGACGAGCACTGACCCGAGCACGTCGCAGACCATGCCGAGCAGGCGCCGACGCCGGGTGACGGGGCGGGCGCGCGCGGCACCGTCCACGACCCGACGAGGATGCCGCGCCCACCCAGCACCCGCAGGAAGAACCCGAGGGGGAGGAACAGCAGCACGTTGAGCGCGAGCTGCAGGGCCGCGAAGTCGGTGACACTGCGGGCCGAGCGGAGATCGCCGATGAAGCCCGTGACGTCGAGGTTGACGCCCGCGCAGGCGTACGTTCCGGCGTCGGGGAGAGGAAGCAGCGTGTACGTCCAGATGGCCAGGAAGGAGACGAGGGCGGCCGCCCAGAGCAGGGATCGGCCCAGCGTGAGACGCCCGCGGCGGCGATAGCTCACCGCGACGAACGGCACGAACAGCGCGGTACCGACGAGCACGCCGAGGCCGATGGCGACCGCCGCGGGATACACCTCGTTGCCCGTGCGTCGATCCTCGCAGGCGCCTGCATTGCGCACGGACCGCAGGGCGCGTAATGTCCGACGCCGTGACCGATGACAATCGCGCCGAAGATCGGGCGCCGGCGGACGAGACTCCGATTGCCAAACGCATCCTCATCGGCGAGCCGCTGACCAGCGAAGAACTCGAAGGTCAGCTGCTCCCGAAGAAGATGGCGCTGCCGATCTTCGCCTCCGATGCGCTCTCCTCAGTGGCCTACGCGCCGCAGGAGCTGCTGATGATCCTGCTGATCGGCGGGACCGCCTTCCTCGCGTTCAGCCCGTGGGTTGCGGCAGCGGTCGTCGCCCTCCTCATCGTGGTGGTGCTCAGCTATCGGCAACTCATCAAGGCGTACCCGTCGGGGGGCGGCGACTACGAGGTGGCCCGCACGAACCTCGGCGAGAAGGCGGGGGTCGTCGTCGCCGCGGCGCTCCTCGTCGACTACATCCTCACGGTGGCGGTGTCGGTAGCATCCGGCGTCGACAACATCATCTCGGCGCTGCCCGGCCTCGACCCGTGGCGGGTGGAGCTCGCGGTCGGCTTCGTGGTCCTCATCATCCTCGTGAACCTCCGTGGCGTCCGCGAGGCGTCGACCGCCTTCGCCATCCCGACGTACCTGTTCATCGGGTCGGTGCTCCTCATGATCGCCACGGGGCTCGTGCGCTGGATGCTGGGGGATGCGCCCATCGCGGAGAGCGCCCAGTTCGCGGTACAGGCCGAGGACCTCAGCCAGGCCGCCGTGATCCTGCTGATCCTGCGCGCGTTCTCCTCGGGCTGCTCCGCCCTGACGGGCGTCGAGGCCGTCTCGAACGGCGTGCCCGCGTTCCGCAAGCCCAAGGTGCGCAACGCCCAGACGACCCTCGTGCTGATGGGTTCGATCGCGATCATCATGTTCGCGGGCCTGACGCTCCTCGCCCTCGTGGCCGGTGTCCACTACGCCGAGAATCCCTGCAACCTGATCGGCTTCGACTGCAAGGCCGCGGTGCAGCCGAGCCTCATGGCCCAGGTCGCCGCCGCCACTTTCGGAAACGGCAGCATCCTCTTCTTCGTGATCCAGGCGGCGACGGCGGCGGTGCTGCTCCTCGCGGCGAACACGGCGTTCAACGGCTTCCCCCTGCTGGGCTCGGTCCTCGCCCGCGACGGCTACGCCCCGAAGGCGCTCAACACGCGCGGCGACCGTCTGGTCTACTCGAACGGCATGATCATCCTGGGCCTTGCCGCCGTGCTCGTCCTCGTGATCTTCCAGGCGAAGCTCACGGTGCTGATCCAGCTCTACATCATCGGCGTCTTCGTGTCGTTCTCCCTCGGCCAGATCGGCATGGTGAGACACTGGCGGCGCGAGCTGCGGCTGCTCTCGCCCAAGGCGGTCGGCGAGCGCCGAGAGGCGTGGTCGGGTCTGTTCATCAACTCGCTCGGCGCGACCTTCACCGTCGTCGTGCTCGTGATCGTGACGATCACGAAGTTCACGCACGGCGCCTGGCTCGTCTTCCTCGCGATCCCCGTGCTGTCCTTCCTCATGATCGGCGTGCACCGGTACTACCGCGACGTCGAGCACGAGATCGAGATGGACGACGACGTGCACTTCGGCGCGTCCGGGGACGTCGCGATCGTCCTCGTCGGCAAGCTGCAGAAGCCCGTCGCGAAGGCGCTGGACTACGCCCTCGCCGCGAAGCACGACAAGACGATCGCGGTGCACATCGCCGTCACGAACGACGACGCGCGTGCCGTGCAGGACGACTGGGCCTTCCACCACATGCCCATTCCGCTCCTCGTCATCGAGTCGCCCTACCGCCAGTACGCGGCGCCGCTCGCGCAGTTCATCGCGCAGTACCGCGAAAAGCACGGGTCCTCCGTCGTCACCGTCTACCTGCCGCAGTACATCGTCGGCCACTGGTGGGAGAGCATGCTGCACAACCGGCGCGCCCGCCGCATCGCGCAGCAGCTCATGCTCGTGCACGGCGTGCAGATCACGCTCGTACCGTGGCTGCTCGACTCGTCGGAGCTCATCTACGGCCGCCGCTCGCGCCCGCTGCCCGGCGACGACCGCGCGGGCCGCGTCACGACGTACGGCCTGGTGGCCCACACCGACGATCAGCCGTAGGGCGCCGGCATCCCCGGCGTCGGCCCTCTTGGAAAGGTGGCGCATATGCGGGGGTGAATCGCGCCGGCCCCAGCATCTGCGCCACTCATTTCCCATCCCGCTGCGGCGGCGAAGGAAAAGTGGCGCGTGCGCGAGGGTCAGGGGCGGGGAGCCCGGCGTTCGCGCCACCTGTTTCCGTGAGCGGATGCCACGTCATGCCCCGCGCCCGGCGGACGCACGGGGCGTAGCCTAGAGGGGTGACGACCGCGACCTCCGAGACCTCCGCCGCCGCGGCGACCGACCCGCTCGATGCCGCCGCGTTGAAGCAGGACTTCCCGATCCTCGCCGAGCAGGTGAACGGGCATCCGCTCGTCTACCTCGACTCCGGCGCGACGAGCCAGCGTCCGCGCGCCGTTCTGGATGCCGAGCGCGACTTCCTCACGCACACGAACGCCGCCGTGCACCGGGGAGCACACACGCTGGCCGCGGAGGCCACGGACCTGTTCGAAGACGCCCGCGCAACGGTGGCGGGCTTCGTCGGGGCGGCTCCCGAGCAGTTCGTCTGGACGAGCGGCGCCACGATGGGCCTCAACCTCGCTGCGTACTCGCTCGGCGCAGCACTGCGCCTCGGCCCCGGCGACGAGATCGTCACGACCGCGATCGAGCACCACGCGAACCTCATCCCGTGGCAGGAGCTCGCCGCCCGCACGGGTGCGACGGTTCGGTACGTCCCTGCGCACGAGGACGGCACCCTCGACCTGGGCGCCGCCGCCGAGCTCATCGGCGAGCGCACCCGCATCGTCGCGTTCACGCACGTCTCGAATGTGCTCGGCATCATCAACCCCGTCGATGAGCTCATCGCACTCGCGCGGGAAGTCGGAGCGCGCACGGTGATGGATGCCTGCCAGTCCGCCCCCCACCTTCCCCTCGACCTGCCCGCGCTCGGCGTCGACCTCGCTGCCTTCAGCGGCCACAAGATGATGGGCCCCTACGGCGTCGGCGGCCTCTACGGCCGCGCCGACGTGCTCGAGTCGATGCCGCCGTTCCTCACCGGCGGGTCGATGATCACGACCGTGACGCTCGAAGGTGCGCAGTATCTCCCCCCGCCGCAGCGGTTCGAGGCGGGCACGCAGCCGATCGGACCGGCGATCGGACTCGCCGCAGCCGTCCGCTACCTCGACGGCATCGGCCTCGAGCGCATCCACGCGCACGAGGTCGCGCTCGCCGAGCGCATGCGCGCAGGACTCGCCGAGATCCCCGGCATCCGCCTGCTCGGCGATGCCGCAGGCGCCGGTGACGCCGACGCGCCGCGCGTCGGGCTCTGGTCGTTCGACGTCGACGGCGTGCACGCGCACGACGCCGGTCAGTTCCTCGATGCGCGCGGCATCGCGGTGCGTGTCGGTCACCACTGCGCGGCGCCGCTGCACGCCCGGTACGGCGTCACCGCGTCGGTGCGCGCCTCGACAGCCCTGTACAACACCCCCGATGATGTGGATGTCCTCCTCGATGCCGTCAGCGGCATCCGTCCCTATTTCGGAGCCTGAACACATGAACGAGCTCGACGCGCTCTATCGTGAGCTGATCCTCGACCACTCCAAGCACCCGCAGCACTTCGGGCTGGATGCCGCGGCGCCCGGCCCGGGCGGCGTCGGCGAGTCGTATCAGAAGAACCCCGTGTGCGGTGACGAGATCACGCTGCGCGCGCGCGTCGACGGCGAGACGATCGCCGATGTGACGTGGGAGGGGCGCGGGTGCTCGATCTCGCAGGCCTCGGCATCCATGCTCGCCGACCTCGTCGCGGAGGAGGGACTCAGCCGCGCCGAAGCGGTCGCGCTGATCGAGGGGTTCCGGGAGGCGCTCCGCTCGCGCGGACAGCTCGAGCTCGACGAAGAGATCTACGGCGACGCCGCGGCCCTGTCGGGCGTCTCGAAGTTCTCGGCACGCGTGAAGTGCGCGATGCTCGCGTGGGTCGCCCTCGAAGACGCGATCGCCAAGGCATGAGCCACGCCGAGGCCCAGGCCCACCTCCCCCACGTCGTCATCATCGGCGGCGGCTTCGCCGGTGTCAGCGCCGCACGCGCGCTGCGGCGCGCCCCCGTGCGC
This sequence comes from Microbacterium sp., assembly GCA_003248845.1. Taxonomy (GTDB): domain Bacteria; phylum Actinomycetota; class Actinomycetes; order Actinomycetales; family Microbacteriaceae; genus Microbacterium. Next base: position 8,523 of record QFPD01000056.1, read on the forward strand.
GTGACCCTCGTCGACCGCCGCATCTACAACACCTTCCAGCCGCTGCTCTATCAGGTGGCCACCGGAGGGCTGAACCCCGGCGACGTCACGCACTTCCTGCGGAGCCTGCGCGCCCAACAGCCGAACCTCGACGTCGTGCACGAGCACCTCATGGAGATCGACACGGATGCCCGCACCGTGCGCCTGCTCGACGGGCAGGAGATGCCGTACGACTACCTGCTGATCGCGAACGGCGTGACGACGGCGTACCACGGCACTCCGGGCGCGAAAGAGAACTCGTTCGCGGTGTACTCGCGGTCGCAGGCCATCGCGATCCGCGACACCCTGTTCACGCGCCTGGAGCGCGCGGCGGTCAGGCCCGACCGCGACAAGGGTCTGTCGGTCGTCGTGATCGGCGGCGGGCCCACCGGCGTCGAGATGGCCGGAGCGCTGGCGGAGCTGCGCGATCAGGGCCTGGAGCCCGCGTACCCCGAGCTCGAAGGCGATGCGTTCCGCATCACGCTCGTACAGCGCAGCGAGATCTTGAAGCCGTTCCTGCCGGAACTGCGCTCTTACGCGCAGAAGCAGCTGCAGCGGCGCGACGTGACGGTGCGGCTCGGCGCCGGCGTCGAAGAGGTGTGCCCGGACTCGGTGCGGCTCTCGGACGGCGACGTGCTCCCGTCGGACCTGCGAGGAGTCTTCGCCGCCGGCGACGTGGCGATCGCGCCGCAGGACCTGCCGCAGCTCGCCCAGCCCGCTATTCAGGGCGGGGCGCACGTCGCCCGCCAGATCCAGCGCCTGCTCGCGGGCGAGCAGACCGAGCCCTTCGAGTACTACGACAAGGGCCAGCTCGCGATCATCGGGCGTCGCTCCGCCGTCGGCGAGGTGCCGGGGGTGGCGAATCTTCCGGTGCTCCACAGCCTCGGCATCCTGCAACGCGTTCCGCTGCTGCGCCGCATCGTGCCTCTCACCGGTCGCCCGGCGTGGTTCGTGTGGCTGTTTGTGCACATCTCGAGCCTGCTCGGACCGCGCAACAAGCTGCAGGTCATGGTCGGCCTCGTCGCCCGCTACGGACCGCGCCTGCACCGCACGCCGGTCCCGATCGTCGGTGACGTCCCCGCCATCCGCCCGTCGAAGGCGCAGCGGCGCCGGCTTTCGCCGGCCGAACGCGAGGCCGTCGACGCGGCCGCGGCCGAAGACGCCGGCTGACCGCTCACCGCCAGCGGCGGCGGTAGACCGCCGACGCGGCGACGTACGCCACGACGAGGATCCCCACGACGGGGGCCGCGGTGGCGACGGCAGTCATGAGTGCTGCCTCTGTGCGCTCTCGATCGCGGCGATGAGGCGCGCGCGCTCCTTGTCGATCCACTGCCGCCGGGTGTACGCGGCGATGAAGTCTTCGCCGAAGGCCACCGGGTCGTCGCCGACGATCTCGTGAAGCGCTGCGCCGTCGGCGGCGGTGCGCTCCCAGAGGTCGGCGAAGTCGCTGAAGAGGGTGACGAGGGTGTCGCCGTCGAGGAAGCCCGCGGCGTACATCACGTAGCGCTGGTAGGCCTTCGCGGCCGTGCGGTAGGGCTCCGGCAGGGCGTCGATGCGGGCCACCGCCTGCTTGTACTGCTTCTTCTGCTCGAGGGATCCGGTGAGCTTCTCGATCCAGGACATCTCAGTTCTCCTTGTGGTCGGTGCGGGTGCCGTGCGGGGCGGGGCGGAGCCGGTCGAGACGTTCCGTGAGGAGGCCCCAGGTCTCCCAGAACTCGTCGAGCTGAGCCGCCCCCTGTGCGTTCAGCGTGTAGACCTTGCGCGGGGGGCCTTTCTCGGAGGGGACCTTCTCGACGTCGACGAGCCCGCGCTGCTCGACCCGCAGCAGGAGCGCGTACACCGTCCCTTCGGCGATGTCCGAGAATCCCTGGTCGCGCAACCACGTCGTGATCTCGTAGCCGTGCGCGGGCCGCTGCGCGAGGATCGCCAGCACGATCCCCTCGAGGACGCCTTTCAGCATCTCGGTGGTCTGTCTTCCCATCGACTTCCTCCGTCAGTACTCAGTGTCGATGACTACTGGTACATAGTAAGCATGAGTACCGGTACTCCGCAATACTGAGTAGCGAATCCGCGAGGAATCCGTGAGCACTCGGCGGCGCGCCGTATGGAAAGCGTGAGGACTTCGGAGGCGGCATCCGTCGACGGGTTGTATCGGATGCCGTGACCGACATCCTCTTCCTCATCGTGACGCTCGCCCTGTTCGGGCTCGTCGCGCTCATCGCGAAGGGGGTGGAGAAGCTCAAGTGATCGTCTTCTCCGCCCTCGCCGCCCTCCTCGGCGTCGCCGCCGTCGTCTACCTCGTCATCGCGCTCGTGCTGCCGGAGAGATTCTGATGACCGGCACCGATACCGCTTCGATCTGGGCGGGCATCCTGCAGATCGGGACCGTCGCGCTCGCGCTCGTCCTCCTCTACCGACCCCTCGGCGACTGGATGGCGCGCGTCTTCACGAGCACGCACGATGCGCGCGTCGAGCGCGGCATCTACCGCGTCATCGGCGTGGATGCCGCGTCGGAACAGACCTGGCCGGCGTACACGCGCGGCGTGCTGCTCTTCTCGCTCGCGGGCGTCGTATTCGTCTACGCCCTGCAGCGCCTGCAGGCGTTCCTGCCCTTCTCGCTGGGATTGCCCGCGGTGCCCGAGGGACTCGCGTTCAACACCGCGGTCTCGTTCGTCACGAACACCAACTGGCAGAGCTACTCGCCCGAGCTGACGATGGGGTACACCGTGCAGCTCGCGGGCCTCGCCGTGCAGAATTTCGTCTCGGCCGCGGTCGGCATCGCCGTCGCGATCGCGCTCGTCCGCGGCTTCGCGCGGCGCGGCTCGGCGACGATCGGCAACTTCTGGGTCGATCTCGTGCGCGGCCTCGGCCGCATCCTGCTGCCGCTGTCGATCGTGCTGGCGGTCGTGCTGATCGCCGGGGGCGTCGTGCAGAACTTCGCCGGCTTCACCGACGCGACCACGATCACGGGCGGCACGCAGACGATCCCGGGCGGGCCCGTGGCATCCCAGGAGGTCATCAAGGAGCTCGGCACGAACGGCGGCGGGTTCTTCAATGCGAACTCGGCACACCCGTTCGAGAACCCGACCCCGTGGACGAACCTGGTCGAGATCCTGCTCGTGCTCGCGATCCCCTTCTCTCTGCCGCGGACCTTCGGGCGCATGGTGGGAGATCACCGCCAGGGCTACGCGATCGTCGCCGTCATGGCGACTCTGTTCACGGCATCCCTTGCGCTCGTCACGTGGCTGGAGCTGCGGGCGGCGGGCACGGCGCCGCAGCTCGCGGGCGGCGCGATGGAAGGCAAGGAGGTGCGGTTCGGCATCTGGGGCTCGACCCTGTTCGCCACCACGACGACCGCCACCTCGACGGGTGCCGTCAACTCGATGCACGACTCCTACACGGCGCTCGGCGGCATGATGCCGATGCTCAACATGATGCTCGGCGAGATCGCCCCCGGCGGCGTCGGCACGGGCCTGTACGGCATGCTCGTGCTCGCCGTCATCGCCGTCTTCGTCGGCGGGCTCCTCATCGGCCGCACCCCCGAGTACCTCGGCAAGCGCATCGGGCCGCGCGAGATCACGCTCGCGAGCCTGTACATCCTCGTGACGCCGGCGCTCGTCCTCGGCGGGACCGCACTCAGCTTCGCGATCCCCGCCGTTCGCGACGACGTGACCTCGACGTCGATCTGGAACCCGGGCGTGCACGGCCTTAGCGAAGTCCTCTACGCGTTCACCTCAGCGGCGAACAACAACGGCTCGGCCTTCGCGGGCCTCACGGCGAACACGCCGTGGTTCAACACCGCACTGGGCGCCGCGATGCTCCTCGGCCGGTTCGTGCCGATCGTGTTCGCTCTCGCCCTCGCCGGTTCGCTGGCGGCGCAGGAGAGGATCCCGACGACCGTCGGCACACTCCCCACCCACCGACCGCAGTTCGTGGGCCTTCTCGCCGTCGTCGCGGTCGTCGTCACGGCACTCACCTACTTCCCCGTTCTCACGCTGGGTCCCCTGGCGGAAGGGCTCGTCTGACATGTCCACCCTCACCACTCCCGACGTCTCGACCCCGGTGCCGCAGCCGGCCGGCGAACGGCCGACACCGGCGCGCGCATTCAGCCTCGCCCAGCTGTGGCAGGCGCTCCCTGGCGCCGTGCGCAAGCTGAACCCCGCGGCGCTGTGGCGGAACCCCGTCATGTTCCTCGTCTGGGTCGGCGCGGCGCTCACGACCGCGATCGCGATCGCCGAGCCGTTCCTCGGCGGGCCCGAGGCCTCCGGCGGCAGCCCGGTGCCCCTCGGATTCACGTGGGGTATCGCGATCTGGCTCTGGATCACGGTC
>QFPD01000337.1 GCA_003248845.1 Microbacterium sp.
GCCGCTTCTTCACGATGCTCGGTGCGCTCGTGCAGGGCCGCGTTTCGCTCGACGGCGCCGCGACGACCGGGACGGCCCTCGCCCTCTACATCGCCCTGACGTACGCGAACCAGCGCCGCCAGTTCGACTCGGGATCGGGCAGCGATGAGGTCGTGCTGCTCGACTACGGAAAGCACCAGCGGCGCCTGCTGCCTCTCCTGGCGCAGAACTACGCGCAGTTCTTCGCCAACGACGAGTTGCTGCGCAAGTTCGACGGCGTGTTCTCGGGTCGCACCGACACCCCGCAGGAGCGGGAAGACCTCGAGACGCTCGCCGCCGCGCTCAAGCCCCTCTCGACGTGGAACGCGCTGTCGACCATCCAGGAGGCGCGCGAGGCGTGCGGCGGATCGGGCTTCCTCGCCGAGAACCGCATGGTGGGCCTGCACCAGGATCTTGACGTGTACGTGACGTTCGAGGGCGACAACAACATCCTCCTGCAGCTCGTCGGCAAGCGCCTGCTCGCCGACTATGCGAAGCAGTTCAAGGGGGCGGATGCCGCGAAGCTCGCGTCGTTCGCCGCGAAGCAGACCGCCGGCAAGGTCTTCCACGGTGCGGGCCTGCGTCGACTCGGTCAGACGGTCGCCGACTTCGGCTCGACGGCGCGGTCGGTCGAGCTGGGGCTGCGCGCCGAGCAGCAGCACGAGCTGCTCGCGGGTCGCGTCGAGCAGATGATCTCCGACATCGCGGCGCGACTGCGCCCCGCGTCCAAGGCGTCGCCGGCCGAGGCGGCGGCCCTCTTCAACGCGAACCAGGCGGAGCTGATCGAGGCGGCGCGTGCGCACGGCGAGCTGCTGCAGTGGGAGGCGTTCAGCGACGGCATCGCGAAGGTCGAGGATGCCGGTACGGCCCAGGTTCTGACGTGGCTGCGGGATCTGTTCGGCATGCACCTCATCGAGAAGCACCTCGCCTGGTACCTCATCAACGGTCGCCTGTCGGCGCAGCGTGCGGCATCCGTCTCGCGCTACATCGACCGGCTTGCGCTGCGGCTGCGCCCGCACGCGCAGGATCTCGTGGATGCCTATGGCTTCGCCCCCGAGCACGTGCGCGCACCCATCGCCTCGGGCGCCGAACGGGCCCGCCAGGACGAGGCGCGCGCGTACTACGCGGATCTCGCCGCCTCCGGCGACGCGCCCGTCTCGGAGAAGTCGCGCGCCAAGAAGAAGTAGCACCGGCGCGCACGTGTGCGCGCACGAACTCCGCAGTCAGTCACGAACTCCGCATCGGACGCCGCGATCGGCTGCGGAGTTCGTGGCATTCTGCGGAGTTCGTGAGGCCCTCGCGCCGATAGCCTGGCGGGATGGACGACCTGCGCACCGGACCCGACGGCCTCGCCCGCTGCGCGTGGGTCGGCGACGATGCCGAGTACCGCCGCTACCACGACGAGGAGTGGGGGCGCCCCCTCCACGGTGATCGGGCCCTCTTCGAGAAGATGTCGCTCGAAGGGTTCCAGGCGGGACTCAGCTGGATCACGATCCTGCGCAAGCGTCCGCGCTTCCGCGAGGTGTTCGCCGGGTTCGAGCCCGATGCGGTGGCACGCTTCGACGAGGCCGATGTCGAGCGTCTGATGGCGGATGCCGGCATCATCCGCAACCGCGCCAAGATCCTCGCGACGATGGGCAACGCCCGCCTCGTCGAGGCGATGGCGCCGGGCGAGCTCGATGCCCTGATGTGGTCGTTCGCGCCGAGTCCGCGTCCCACCGGTGAGCGGCCGGCGCGCTTCGCCGACGTGCCGGCGACGACCGCGGCATCCGATGCGCTCTCGAAGGCGCTCAAGAAGCGCGGGTTCCGCTTCGTCGGGTCGACGACGATGTACGCGCTCATGCAGTCGGGGGGCATGGTCGATGACCACCTCGTCGGGTGCCATCGCGCGGCGTGAGGGTCGCCCCGCGTGCCCGCGGTCCCGCGTTCAGATGCTGCGCGGCGCGAAGGCCGCCACCACCTCGTCCCACCACGCCGCCGCATCGGCGCGGTGCGCGGGGCGTCTCTGCGCGGCGGCGCCGGCGACCGCGTGTCGCCCCGACCACAGCCGCTGCAACCGGGCGATCCCTTCCGAATCCGCCGCGACGATCGGCACCACGGCATCCTGAGCCCAGTGCGCGAGCGCGCCGCGCTGCTTGACGGCGGTGTACTCGTCGGTGACGAGTCCCAGCACCGGCACGCCGGCGGGCGCGGCGAAGACGGCGGGGTGGTAGCGCCCGGTGATGAGCAGAGCAGACGAGCGGGCGAGGGACGCGGCCGCCCGCGCATCGCCCGAGGGTACGACCGTCGATGCCGTCCGCATGCGGGCGCGGACCTCGTCGTGCAGGACGGCGTCGCCGCGGGGAGCGTCTGCGCCGACCGGTCCGTAGTGCGCATGGAAGCGCACGGGCTCGCCCACGGTGGCGGCAGCGGCATCGACGAGTGCCGCG
>QFPD01000338.1 GCA_003248845.1 Microbacterium sp.
ACGAGTCCGAGTGCGGGGATGCCGGGCAGCACTCCCAGCTCGACTCCGGAGGGCGAGACGGCGGTCCCTGCGCCGACGGCGAACCCCGGCCCGGCGGCGAACGCGCCGCCCCAGACGGCGAGCGTCGGAAGATAGGCGAGCTGCACGAGACCGAGCATCACGACACCGAGCGCGTCGACGTGCGCCGACTCGAACAGCGCGACCACTTCACCGCCGCGCACGACGGTCGCCACCGCGATGACGGCGGCACCTGCCGCAATGAATCCGGCGACGACGACGCCGATTCCGCGTGCTGCCGCCTCGGGCGCTGTCTCGGAGAGCGAGGAGCGCTCGAAGCGGGCGCGCACGGCGTCGACCACCCCGTCGTCGCCGTGTCGCCAGGCTCCGACGACCGCACCGAGCAGAGCGGGAAGAGCGAACACGGCGGTCGGCACGAGGAGCGCCTGCCATCCGTACACGGCAGCGACGGGATTCGCGGACGTCCGCCATGCCAGCCCCGCGACGGCGAGGGTCACGACCGCCCCCGAGGCGACTCCGACGACCCACGCCCCCGAACGCGCAGCGCGCGCACCGGAGCGTGCCGCGAAGAGCGCGGTGAAGGCGGCGAACCCGAGCGGAGCGAGGGAGATCCAGAAGCTCGCGGCATCCATCGGGATGCCGGTCGCCGTGAGATAGTCCGGCGGCAGCGTGATCGCGAGCGGCACGAGCTGCCCGAACTGCCACAGCCGCACCGACGCGGGCCAGAGCGCGCCCCAATCGGCCGTGCCGCCGAGGCCCAGCACCCACAGCACGGTCAGCGGCGCGAGCGCCGCGGCGACGCCGACGGCCGCCGCGATCAGGGCGTCGAGGGCGGCGAGGAGGGCGACGAGGAGGCGATTCATGCGGCTTCGACCCTACCTATGGAGGGTGCGCGCGCCTCGCGGGCACGCAGAGCCACTACGTTTTCACACGGGAGGATTCATGTCGAGCACACCCGGAGCGCCCACACGCACCACCACCGCCGACGGGGGCGCCCTCGATCGCTTCTTCGAGATCTCGAAGCGCGGTTCGACGGTCGGCACCGAGCTGCGCGGAGGCCTCGTCACCTTCGTGACGATGGCCTACATCGTCATCCTCAACCCCCTCATCCTCTCCACACCCGACGTCGAGGGGACGGTCCTCTCCGGCAGCGCCGTCGCCGCGGCCACCGCGCTCACGGCGGGCGTCATGACCGTGCTGTTCGGTCTCGTGACGCGTCTGCCGTTCGCCTTCGCGGCGGGCCTCGGCATCAACGCGTTCCTCGCGTTCTCGATCGTCGGCTCGATCAGTTGGCCCGAGGCGATGGCGCTCGTCGTCATCAACGGCGTGATCATCGTCCTGCTCGCCGCAACGGGCCTGCGGAAGATGATCTTCGACGCCGTCCCGGTGCAGCTGAAGCTCGCCATCACGGTCGGCATCGGGCTCTTCATCGCCTTCATCGGTTTCGTCAACGCGGGCTTCGTCACCGCGACCGGCAATCCGTCGCCGCCCGTCGACCTCGGCGTCGGCGGCTCGGTGGCATCCCTCCCGACGCTGCTGTTCGTCCTCACGCTGCTGATCGGCGGAGTCCTCATCGCGCTGCGTGTGAAGGGAGCGATTCTCATCGCGCTCGTGGGCGGCACGGTCCTCGCCGCGATCGTCAACGCGATCTGGCCGTTCGGGTTCGACTTCGGGTTCGCGGGCGGCATCGTGGCACTCCCCGCGCTGCTGTTCTCGAACTTCTTCGACGCGATGGGCACGATGACGGGCCTCGCCCGCGAAGCCGGGCTCGCGAACGAGAAGGGCGACTTCCCGCGCATCAGGTCGGCCCTCATCGTCGAGGGCGTCGGCGCGATCGTCGGCGGCGGGACGTCCTCGTCGTCCGCGACGGTGTTCGTCGAGTCGGGGTCGGGCATCGGCGAGGGCGCGCGCACGGGACTCGCATCGGTCGTCACGGGCGGGCTCTTCCTGCTGGCGATGTTCTTCACGCCGCTCACCTCGCTCGTGCCTGGCGCGGTCGCGGCCGCCGCGCTCGTGCTCGTCGGAGCGATGATGCTCTCGCAGATCAAGAACATCGACTTCACCGACTTCCGCGTGCTGCTGCCGGTCTTCCTCACCGCGACGGTCATGCCGATGACGTACTCGATCGCCAACGGCATCGGCGCAGGATTCGTCTCGTGGATCGTGCTGCATGCGTTCTCGGGCAAGGCGAAGGAGATCCACCCGCTGCTGTGGGTCGTCGGCGTCGGCTTCGTGCTGTTCTTCGCGCGCGGCCCGATCGAGGCGATGCTCGGCGTCTGACTCGGTCCGCCGCGCCCAGGGCCGGCCTCCTGAAACGAGAAGGGTCCGGATGCCGAGGCATCCGGACCCTTCTCGAGGAGACGGCGTTACAGCGTCTCGATGATTTCGCGCATGAGGGCGGCCGTCTCGGAGGGCGTCTTGCCGACCTTGACGCCGGCGGCCTCGAGGGCCTCCTTCTTCGCCTGCGCGGTGCCGGCGGAGCCCGAGACGATGGCGCCGGCGTGGCCCATCGTCTTGCCTTCGGGAGCGGTGAAGCCGGCGACGTAGCCCACGACCGGCTTCGTGACGTGCGCCTTGATGTAATCGGCCGCGCGCTCCTCGGCGTCGCCGCCGATCTCGCCGATCATGACGATCGCCTTGGTCTCGGGGTCGGCCTCGAACGCCTCGAGCGCGTCGATGTGCGTGGTGCCGATGATCGGGTCGCCGCCGATGCCGATCGCGGTCGAGAAGCCCAGGTCACGCAGCTCGAACATCATCTGGTACGTGAGCGTCCCCGACTTCGACACGAGGCCGATCGGGCCCTTGCCCGTGATGTTCGCCGGGGTGATCCCCACGAGCGCCTCGCCGGGCGTGATGATGCCGGGGCAGTTCGGCCCGATGATGCGGGTCTTGTTGCCCTTCGACTTCGCGTACGCCCACGCTTCCGCGGTGTCGCCGACGGGCACGCCCTCGGTGATGACGACGAGGAGCGGGATGTCGGTGTCGATGGCCTCGATCATCGCGTCCTTCGTGAACGCCGGCGGCACGAACGCGATCGAGACATCGGCGCCGGTCGCTTCGATCGCCTCGGCGACCGAGGCGAACACGGGCAGCTCGACGGCATTGCCGTCCTTGTCGGTGTGCGAGACGGTCGTGCCGGCCTTGCGCGCGTTGACGCCGCCGACCACGTTGGTGCCCGCCTTGAGCATGAGCGCCGTGGGTCACGAGGGGGTTGTTCGCCGCGGCGAGGATCGCGCGACCCTCTTCGACCTGGTTGCCGTCGAGACGAACGACGAGGGGCTTGGTCGCGGTGTCGCCGAGGATCTCGAGCGCCTTGACGATGCCCTCTGCGACCGCGACGCACGACGTGATGCCGCCGAAGACGTTGACGAACACCGACTTCACCTGCGGGTCGCCGAGGATGACGTCGAGGCCGGCGGCCATGACGGTCGCCGACGCGCCGCCGCCGATGTCGAGGAAGTTCGCGGGGGTCACGCCGCCGTGGTTCTCACCGGCGTACGCGACGACGTCGAGCGTCGACATGACGAGGCCCGCGCCGTTTCCGATGATGCCGACCTGACCGTCGAGCTTCACGTAGTTGAGGCCGGATGCCTTCGCCTTCGCCTCGAGCGGGTCGGCGGCGTCCTTGTCTTCCAGCTCCTCGTGCTCGGGGTGGCGCACCTCCGACGCGTTGTCGTCGAGGGTGACCTTGCCGTCGAGGGCGATGATGTTGCCCGAGGCATCCTGGATGAGCGGGTTCACCTCGACGAGGGTCGCACCCTCGCCGGTGTAGACGTTGTAGAGCTTCACGAAGACGGGGGCGACCTTCGCGGCCGTCTCGTCGTCGAAGCCACCGGCCTTGGCGATCTCGAGCGCCTTCGCCTCGTCGATGCCCGTCAGCGGGTCGACCTCGACCTTGGCGAGCGCCTCGGGCTTCTCGACCGCGAGCTGCTCGATCTCCATGCCGCCCTCGACCGAGCACAGCGACAGGTAGGAACGGTTGGCACGGTCCAGCAGCACCGAGAAGTAGTACTCCTTGTCGATCTGGGCACCACCCGCGATCATGACGCGCTTGACGACGTGGCCCTTGATGTCGAGACCGAGGATCGCCTTCGCGGCCTCGTACGCCTCGTCCGGGGTCTTCGCGACCTTCACGCCGCCCGCTTTGCCGCGGCCTCCGGTCTTGACCTGAGCCTTGACGACCACGACGCCGCCGAGCTTCTCGGCCGCCGCCTTCGCCTCCTCAGGAGTGTCGGCGATGATGCCGGGAAGCACCGGCACCTCGTACTTCTCGAACAGGTCACGTGCCTGGTATTCGTAGAGATCCACGCGCAATCCTCCGCTGGGCGTCTGTGGTTTTTCGGGGTGTCCGATGCCGAAGATGTCTCGATGTCGAGATATCGACCAATCCCCCAGCCTAATACGTGCGCCTGAGTGCCCGGGACCGGCCCGGCGCGGCGCCGGTCTGGCCCCAGCGTGGGTCTGGTCCCGGCGTGGGTCTTGGCGTGGGTCCCGGTGCGAGTGCTCAACCGTCGGACCGGTGGTGCTGGTGTCGTCTCGGGGGCATCCGGAGTGCACACCCGCCCCACCGGCCCGACGACCGGCGGCCGGACGGCGACTAGGCTCGGCGCATGACCGACGTCGCCCCCACCACCGCCCGCAACGCCGTCGTCTCGGCCGCGCTCGACCTGTTCGTCGCCCAGGGGTTCGAGGCGACATCGGTCGAGCAGATCGCGCAGGCGGCGGGCGTCTCGCGCTCGACCTTCTTCCGCCAGTTCGGCGGCAAGGACGACGTCGTCTTCAGCGACCACGACGTGCTCCTCGCGCAGCTGCGCACCTTCCTCGAGGCCGCGCGGCGCGACCCGCGCGAGAATCCGTGGGCCGCCGCGGCGGCGGCATCCGTCGAGGTGTTCCGCCACTTCGCGGCCGGCCCCGAGCTCGCCCGCCGCCGCTACGCCGTCGTGCGGCAGGTGCCGGCGCTGCGCGAGCGCGAGATCGTGACGGTGTTCCAGTACGAGCGCCTGTTCGACGACTACCTGCGCCAGGCGCTGCCCGGGCTCGATCCGATCGACGCGGTCGCCTTCTCGGCCGCGGTCACCGCCGTGCACAACCACGTGCTGCGGCGGCTGCTGCGCGGCACCGACGACATCCCCGAGTCGGTGTTGACGGATGCCTATGACCGCCTGATGCACCGCTTCGGCGTGCACCCCGACGGCGAGGGTACCCGAGGCGACGATGTCGTCGTCGCGACGTTCCCCCGGCGCATGCCGACCGCCGAGGTCGCCCGCCGCCTCCGCGACGCGCTGTAGCCCCCGCGCCGCCGCGCCGCGACTGCCCTCGCGGGCGCACCCCCGTGAGGGCAGACCATCCGGCGCGAGACCGACTGCCGGGCGGTCGGTGTCGGCGCGATCGGTCGGTCTCGGGTCCGCGGCGGGGCGATGTCGCGCGCATCTGTGGCTTGGCGGCATACCGACCATTC
>QFPD01000339.1 GCA_003248845.1 Microbacterium sp.
CGTCGATCCGGCCGTGGTCTTCGGGGATGGACTCGGTGCGGGGAGCTGCCATGGAACTGAGTGGACCTCGCGTCGGGAGGGCGGGTGCGTGGACGAGGGCGGCGCGTCGGCATGTGCGAGACTGGCCCCGATGTCCCTCAGCCTACCCGCGGACCCGCCCGGCGCCCGGAGCCTCACCGGTGTCGTGCCAGAGCTCGTGCGGTCGCTTTCGGGTGAGCGTGGCTGGTTCGGGCCCGCGCGATCCGCGGTGCTCGTCCTCGTCGACGGGCTCGGCCGCAGCAACCTCGCCGCCCGCGCCGGGCACGCCCGCTTCCTCACGTCGCAGATGGCCAAGAAGGATGCCGTGCGCACGGTGTTCCCGGCGACCACCGCCACCGCGCTGACGAGTCTTCTCACCGGTGTCGACGCCGGTATCCACGGCATCGTCGGCTACCGGGCGCGCATTCCGGGCACGCTCGAGGCCCCGAATCAGCTGCGGGGGTGGGAGACCGACGGACTCGACCCGCTCACGTGGCAGCGCGCCACACCCCTGCTCGAACGCGAGGCGTCCGCCGGGCGCCCGTGCTTCGTCGTCAGCAAGGCCGTGTACGCCGGCACCGGCTTCACCCGGGCGATCCAGCGCGGCGCGACGTTCGTCGCGGCTGCGACACCGGCCGAGCGCCTTCAGACGGCGCACGACCTCGCTGCCGCGCACACGGGTGCGCTCGTCTATACGTACCTGCCCGAGCTCGACACGATCGGGCATGCACGCGGGTGGGAGAGCGACGCGTGGACGGCGGCGCTGGAGGAGGTGGATGCCGCGCTGCGCGTGCAGCACGACCGGGCGGCATCCGATGTCGGCATCGTCGTCACCGCTGATCACGGCATGGTGGACGTGCCTGCGCATCGGCACGTCTTGCTGGGGGCGGGCGATGCGCTTCTGGACGAGGTCGCCCTGGTTGCGGGGGAGCCGCGCCTCTTGCAGCTGTCGGTGTCCGGCGACGCCACCGCCCGCGTCGCGGCGCGCTGGCGGGAGGCCGAGAGCCACCGGTCCTGGGTGTTCACGCGCGATGAGGCCGTCGCCGCAGGGCTGTTCGGAGAGCGCGTCGACGCCGACGTGCTGCCGCGTATCGGCGACGTGCTCATCGCCGCGCGCGCCTCGGTCGCGTATTACGACGATCGGCTCGCCGACAAGAAGGCGCAGCGCATGGTCGGTCAGCACGGGTCGCTCACGGACCAGGAGCGGATCGTTCCGCTTGTCGGCCTGGGCGCCTTTGCGCGTCCGTGAACGCGGAGGCGAATGTCCGCCGGGCTCAGGCGTCGTCGTCAGACGACGTCAGGAACCGTCCTCTGTACGCGCGCCGAAGACGATCTCGTCCCAAGACGGCATCGAGGTCCTGCCCTTGCGACGGGACCCCTCGGAGATGACGGTGTCATCGATCGTGTCGTCGTCGACGTCCTCGATGGCGTCGTCGTAGCCCGGCTCGAGGGCGTCGAAGAGCGCCACCGGGCTCGACTCGCGTTCCGCCTGCTCTTCGCTCGGCATCGGCTCGCGCTGTCCACGGCGCCGACGCAACGCCTCCAGCAGATCGGCGGTCTCGGCGGACGTCACGGATGCCTCTGGCGCCCGCTTGATCGCCGCCTCCTGCACGGCGGCGGTCACGGTCGGGCGCACGTCGCGCGTCACGATCTCGGCATCGGGTTCGAGACGCCGCGGGCCGAATGCACCGGAGTCGAAGCGCGACGAATCCTTGAGCGGAGAGGCATCCAGCGCGCGCAGACGCGGGATGAGCCCCTCCGGCAATGAGCCCTGCCGCGAGAGCTGCGTCGCGTCGGAGTTCAGCGGTGACAGCGACGAGCGCCGCGGGTCGAATCCCCAACGGGCGTCGTGGTCGACCTCGTTGGCCGTGAACTCGAGTTTGACGATCCAGCCGGTCTCTTCGCGCCAGCTCGTCCACCGCTCGCCGACAGCGCCCGCATCGGCGAGCTTGCTGCGCACGGCGACGCCGAACGTCGGCTGTGCGCCCGGGTCGAGTTCGCCCGCGATGAGCACAGGCACGGCGAGGGCCTGGTCGACGATGTGCTCGCGCTCGGCGAGGACGGGACGTTCGTAGCGCTGCACGTCCGACAGTCGCGCACCGAGGAGATCGGCCACGTCCTGCGCCGACATGCCGGCGCGGATGTGGGACTGGATGTCCTTCGGGCTCACGCGGACGGTGCGTGGTTCGGAGTCGCGTTGCGCCCGGCGCAGCTGCGAATGCAGCGTCTCGTCGACCGGCAGCGCGAACCGTTCACCGGTGTCGGTTGCGACGACGAGGACGCCCTCTTCGATTCCGATGACTTTGAGCTGCTCCATGCGAGACACGCCTCCACATCCCTGCGACGGCACCGACAACAGTGCCGTCGCCATGGTGACACGCCGCGGCCCCGGTGGCGGGAATATCGCGGGCGCGCCG
>QFPD01000057.1 GCA_003248845.1 Microbacterium sp.
ATAAGGACGCGGTCCAGCAGAAGGCGCCGTGGGTCGATGTCGTCTTCGGCACGCACAACATGGGGTCGCTGCCGACGCTGCTCGAGCGTGCGCGTCACAACGGCGACGCCGAGCTCGAGATCCTCGAGGCGCTCGAGGTCTTCCCGTCCACCCTGCCCACCAAGCGCGACTCGGTCTACAGCGGCTGGGTGTCGATCTCCGTCGGCTGCAACAACACGTGCACCTTCTGCATCGTGCCGCACCTGCGCGGCAAGGAGAAGGACCGCCGCCCCGGCGACATCCTGAACGAGATTCGACTGCTCGCCGACGACGGCGCCATCGAGGTGACTCTTCTCGGTCAGAACGTCAACAGCTACGGTGTCGAGTTCGGCGACCGCCAGGCGTTTGGAAAGCTCCTGCGCGCGGCGGGAGAGATCCCCGGCATCGAGCGCATCCGCTTCACGAGCCCGCACCCCGCTGCCTTCACCGACGACGTTATCGACGCGATGGCCGAGACCCCCGCCGTCATGCCGCAGCTGCACATGCCGCTGCAGTCGGGGTCCGACCGTGTCCTCAAGGCGATGCGCCGCTCGTACCGCAGCGAGCGGTTCCTCGGGATCCTCGACCGCGTGCGCGAGCGCATCCCGCACGCGGCGATCTCGACCGACATCATCGTCGGCTTCCCTGGTGAGACCGATGAGGACTTCGAGGACACGATGCGCGTCGTCGAGCAGGCGCGGTTCGCCAGCGCTTTCACCTTCCAGTACTCCATCCGCGAGGGAACGCCTGCGGCGACCATGGCCGATCAGGTGCCGAAGGCTGTCGTGCAGGAGCGGTACGAGCGCCTCATCGCCCTGCAGGAGCGGATCTCGCTCGAAGAGAACCAGGCCCAGGTCGGGCGTGAGCTGCAGGTGCTCGTCTCGACCGGCGAGGGCAAGAAGGATGCCGAGACGCACCGTCTCACCGGGCGCGCCGAGGACAACCGTCTCGTCCACTTCGAGCTCCCCACCGGCAGCGACCGCCCTCGACCCGGCGACGTCGTGACAGTGACGGTCAGTCATGCCGCACCCTTCCACCTCCTCGCCGACAGCCCCGACGGCGCTCCGCTGCGGATCCGTCGGACCCGCGCCGGCGACGCCTGGGACCGTACGCAGGCGGAGTCCTGCGGAGTCCCCGCACCGGCGGTGACGCTCACGGCAGACGGACGCCGCGCGGTCGGCCTCGGCATCCCGGCCCTTCGCCCCGCCGACGTGCGGTGAGCGCACCCGCCGAGTCGGCGCGGGCCACCCG
This sequence comes from Microbacterium sp., assembly GCA_003248845.1. GTDB lineage: Bacteria > Actinomycetota > Actinomycetes > Actinomycetales > Microbacteriaceae > Microbacterium. The sequence continues at coordinate 1,270 of QFPD01000057.1, forward strand.
CCCGCCGAGGCTCTGGGCGGTTGTCGGCGCGACCGGAACGGGCAAGACCGACCTCTCGCTCCGGCTCGCCGCTGCGCTCGTGACGCGCGGGCGGGCCGCTGAGATCGTCAACGCCGACGCGATGCAGCTGTACCGCGGCATGGACATCGGCACGGCGAAGCTTCCCGCGACGGAGCGCCGCGGCATCCCGCACCATCTCTTCGACGTGCTCGAGGTCGCCGACGAAGCCGCCGTCGCCTGGTATCAGGATGCCGCGCGTGTTGCCATCGCGCAGATCTTCGCGCGCGGAGCCGATGCCATCCTTGTCGGCGGGTCGGGGCTGTACGTCTCGAGCGTCGTCTACGACTTCCGCTTTCCTCCGCACGACGAGGCGGTGCGTACACGGCTCGAGACCGAGCTCGAAAGCCTCGGCACCGCAGTTCTGTACGAGCGCCTGCGCGCCCTCGATCCCGCGACGGCTGCCCGTGTCGACGCGCGCAACGGTCGTCGCGTGGTCCGGGCGCTCGAGGTGCTCGCGCAGGGGGCTGACACCCACGGCGCCGCCCTACCGGAGGCGCCGGTGCTGTGGCACGACCCGACGACGATCGTCGGCGTGGCGGTCGACCGCGCCGAGCTCGTCGCTCGATTGGATGACCGGGTCGAGCGCATGTGGACCGACGGGCTGCTCGCCGAGGTCGACGCCCTCCGCGGGCGGGGGATCGCAGACTCGCCGACCGCGGGTCGCGCGATCGGTTATGCGCAGGCGCTCGCGCAGCTGGACGGAGCACTCGGTCAGGACGAGGCGATCGCGCAGACCCAGGCCCTCACGCGGCGCTACGCCCGTCGGCAGGTGTCGTGGTTTCGGCGCTACCCCGACATCCTGTGGACAGGGCCCGATGCGGACGCCGCGGCCCTGGCAGAATCGATCGGATGACCGTCGAGATCCGCCCGTTCGCCGTCATCGACACGGACGCCGTCGTGGCGCTGTGGCAGGAGACCGGCCTCACGCGTCCGTGGAACAACCCCTACCAGGACATCCGGCGCAAACTCGCCGTGCAGCCCGAACTCTTCCTGGTCGCCGTGGATGGTTCCGCGCTCGTCGGGACCGTGATGGCGGGGTACGACGGGCACCGAGGGTGGCTCTATTACCTCGCCAGCGCGCCGGAGCGCCGGAGCGAGGGCATCGGCCGGCGGCTCGTGGCTCGTGCGGAGGATCTCTTGCGGGAGATGGGATGCCCCAAGGTGCAGCTCATGGTGCGACCCGAGAACGGCGGCGTGCACGACTTCTACGCGGCCGTCGGCTACGAGCCGTTCGAGACCTGGACGACCGCCAAGCGACTCATCGCGGACTGATGCCTTTCGCGCGCCTCTAAGCTGGATGCCATGACTCGGACCGTCGCGTTCACCAAAGGCCACGGCACGGGCAACGACTTCGTGATCCTGCCCGATCCGGACGGTGAGCTTACGCTGAGCAACGATCAGGTGGCTGCTCTCACCGACCGCCGGTTCGGCATCGGCGGCGACGGCACACTGCGCGTCGTCCGCTCGACCCACCTCCCCGAGGGAGCTGCGACGGCGGATGCCGAGTGGTTCATGGACTACCGCAACGCCGACGGCTCCGCCGCCGAGATGTGCGGCAACGGCATCCGGGTGTTCGCGAAGTACCTCGTCGAGTCGGGGCTCGCGTCGATCGATGAGGCCCCGCTGCGCATCGGCACACGCGCCGGCACGAAGGTGCTCACCCGCAGCGCGCTCGGGTTCGAAGTCGATCTGGGACTGTTCGCGGTCGACGAGTCGGGCGTCCTCGTGCGGGCGCGCGGGCTGGACGTCGCCCGCCCCGGCCTCGGCATCGACGTCGGCAACCCGCACGTCGTCGTCGCGATCGGTGCGACCTCCGAACTCGACGCGCTCGATCTCACGGTGCAGCCCGTGCTGTCCCCCCTCCCGCCGCACGGCGCCAACGTGGAGTTCGTCGTGCCCGCCGACCCGCTCGTGACCGGCGGTGTGGGCGCGATCCGCATGCGTGTCTTCGAGCGCGGTGTGGGTGAGACGCTCTCGTGCGGGACCGGGGTCGCGGCATCCGCCCTCGCCGTGCGGCACTGGGCCGGTGCCGCCGCGCCCGACGAGTGGATCGTCGACGTGCCCGGCGGCACGCTCGGCGTGCGCATCGTGGACGAGCGCGACGGCTCGCACGTGCTGCTGTCAGGCCCCGCGACGCTCGTCTACTCGGGTGAGGTTGCGCTCGCCTGAGTCACTCGCCGAGACCGGCGAGGAGCGTCACCGGGGGCACGAAGAACACGCCTCCTGTCAGCGCCGTCGACACATCGAGCAGGCGATCGTACTTTCCGGGCGGGTCGCCGATGAACATGCGCTCGAGCATCTTCTCGATGACCCACAGTTCGCGCGTGTAGCCGATGAAGTACGTGCCGTACTCGGCCGCGCCGGGGGAGCCGAATGGCATGTTGTCACGCAGGATGTCGTGCTCGATGCCCGCGTCGTCGACGATCGTGGAGAGGGTCTTATGCGACTTCTGGTCGGGCGCGGCCGCATCGTCGAGCTCGATGTTATCGCTCTTGGTGCGACCGATCACCGCCTCCTGCTGCTCGGTCGACAGTTCGCTCCAGCCGGTGAGCGCGTGGACGTACTTCTGCACCACGAGGTAGCTGCCACCGGATCCGGCAGGATCCTCCTCGCCGATGATCGTCGCCGCGGGCAGGGCCGCGCCGACCGGATTCGCGGTGCCGTCGACGAATCCGAGCAGGTCGCGGGCGTCGAAGTACCGGAACCCGACCGTTTCGTCGGCAACCGCGACGGCGTCGCCGAAGCGATCGAGAAGCTGCCGCTCGAGTTCGAAGCACAGGTCTCTGCGGTTCGCGCGGATGTGCAGCAGCAGGTCTCCCGGCGTCGCGGGGGCCGTGTGCACGGCGCCGCGGACGTCGCGGAAGGGGTGCAGTTCGCGAGGCCGAGGAGCTCGCGTGACGGCATCCCACACATCGCTCCCGATGCCGACGGTGCAGGCGAGCGCGGCGGAGAGATCGCGGAAGGAGACGTTCTTCACGATGTCGTCGAGATCCCCGAGGACGCCGCGCACCGTGTCGACCGCCCCCACCGCCTGCGTGAGAGTGAGCGTCAGCAGGACGGCGGAGGAGGTCAGCGGGGCATCGACGCGTTGCGGCTCGATCGGAACCCGGCCGGCACCGCTCTCACCCGTACTCACGCGTCCACCACCTCGATCGCGCCCGTCGGCACGGCGCCATGGCGCCGCACCTTGAGCACGCGGAATCCGCGTGCCGTTGCCGCCCGGCTGACCGAGAATCCTGCGTGGAACGTGGCATCCAGCCATCTCTGCAATGAATCGGAACCAAGGTTCCGCTGCACGACGAGCCACGCGTCGCTGCGCTCGTCGAGGCGAGGGATCCAGCGCTCCAGCAAGCCGTGCAACTCGTTCTTGCCGACGCGGATGGGCGGGTTGGAGCGGATCGTGCGGAAGACCACATCATCGGGAACATCGTCGGGGAGGGCGGCGTTGATGTTTGTGAGCCCCCACGTCTGCGCATTCCGACGCACGAGATCGAGTGCTCGCTCGTTGACGTCGACCGCCCAGACGGTCGCATGCGGCGACGCGATCGCGAGGCTCATCGCGATCGGGCCCCATCCGCACCCGAGATCCAGCAGATGGCCGCCAGGCGGTGCGGGAGGCGTGTTGGCGAGCAGCACAGCCGTGCCCCCGTCGACGTGATCGGGGCTGAACACCCCGCCCGCGGTCGTCACCTCGCCGGAGCGTCCCGCGAGCGAGACGGGGATGCGGCGCAGATGCTCTGCACTGGACGGGGACGCACTGAAGTAGTGATCGAGCCCCATGCCCGTCAGCGTACCGGAGCCGCCCGACGGCCAGATAGTCCGCAGAGCGGCTAGACTGCAAGGCTCACTGACGAGAAGGAACGAATGACTCAGGACACCGGCATCACCGAGGCCGAGAACACCGCCACCGACAGCGTCGCCGGGGGCACCGAACCGATCGACCCCGTCGACCGGGTGCTCGCGCGCGCCGAGTCGCGCGCCGGGGTGCACGTGTTCGGCGCCGCCCAGGCGCTGCAGGACGAGGCGACCGTCGCGTACGGCGACACCGACGGCGACCAGTGGGACCGCGAGGAACGCGCGGCGCTGCGGCGGGTGCCGGGACTGTCCACCGAGCTCGAGGACGTCACCGAGGTCGAGTACCGCCAGTTGCGGCTCGAGAACGTCGTCCTCGTCGGCGTCTACCCGCAGGGCTCGCACGACGACGCGGAGAACTCGCTGCGCGAACTCGCGGCGCTCGCCGAGACGGCCGGCGCGGTCGTGCTCGACGGTGTGCTCCAGCGGCGGCCGCATCCCGACCCGGCGACCTACATCGGCCGCGGCAAGGCGGCCGAGCTGCGCGATCTCGTCGCAGCGGTCGGGGCCGACACCGTCATCGCCGACACCGAACTCGCGCCCAGCCAGCGGCGCGCGCTCGAGGACGTCGTGAAGGTCAAGGTCATCGACCGCACGACCGTCATCCTCGATATCTTCAGCCAGCACGCGAAGAGCCGCGAGGGCAAGGCGCAGGTCGAACTGGCCCAGCTCGAGTACCTCCTGCCGCGCCTGCGCGGCTGGGGCGAGTCGATGAGCCGACAGGCCGGTGGTCAGGTCGGTGCCGGCGGCGCGGGCATGGGCTCGCGCGGCCCCGGTGAGACCAAGATCGAGCTCGACCGACGCCGCATCCGCACCAAGATGGCGCAGCTGCGGAAGCAGCTTCGCGACTTCGCCCCTGCCCGTGAGGCGAAGCGCGCCGAGCGCAAGCGCCACACGATCCCCGCCGTCGCCATCGCCGGGTACACCAACGCCGGCAAGTCGAGCCTGCTGAACCGTCTCACGCGGGCGGGCGTCCTCGTCGAGAACGCCCTGTTCGCGACGCTGGACACGTCGGTGCGCCGGAGTGAGACGGTCGACGGGCGCGTGTACACCCTCACCGACACCGTCGGTTTCGTGCGGAACCTGCCCCACCAGCTCGTCGAGGCGTTCCGCTCGACCCTCGAAGAGGTGGGGGATGCCGATGTTATCGTCCATGTCGTCGATGGATCCCACCCCGATCCGGCGGCGCAGCTGCAGACCGTCCGCGACGTGATCGGCGACGTCGGTGCGCGCGACATCCCTGAGATCGTGGTCTTCAACAAGGCCGATCTCCTGGACGACGACACCCGCCTCGTGCTGCGGGGGCTCGCGCCGCAGGCGCTCTTCGTCTCATCGCGGACGGGGGAAGGGGTAGACGAGCTCCGCGCCCGCATCGAGGAAACTCTGCCGCTCCCCGCGGTCGAGGTGCGTGCGGTCGTCCCCTACGACCGCGGCGACCTCGTCTCGGCGATCCACGAGCACGGCATCATCGTCAGCGAAGAGCACGGCCCCGAGGGCACGATCCTGCACGCGCACGTGCCGGCGATCCTCGGCGGACGCCTCGCACCCTTCGCGGTCTGACCGGCGTGACGGGAGGCCCGGTCGTCAGTCGAGCGCGATCGGCGGGATGTCGGGCGGCGTGAACCCGAACACGGCACCCAGGAAGGCGATCTCCGCCTCCGTCGCGTCGACGATCGTGTCGGCGCGGCGGAAGCCGTGGCCCTCGCCCTCATATAGGCGGTACGCGTGCGGGATGCCGTGCGCCGCGAGAGCATCGCGGATCGCCTCCGACTGCGCCGGCGGGACGACGCGGTCATCGCTGCCCTGCAGCAGCAGCACCGGCGCGGTGAACCCGTCGACGTGCGTCAGGGGCGACCGCTCGCGGTAGACGTCCTCCGCGTCGGGCAGGGGACCGATCATGCCGTCGAGGTAGCGCGACTCGAAGTCGTGCGTATCCTGTGCGAGTGCGCGCGCGTCGGCCACGCCGTAGCGGCTGATGCCGGCGGCGAACGCGTCGGAGCGGGCCAGTGCTGCGAGTACCGTCCACCCGCCGGCCGAGCCGCCCTTGATGGCGATGCGCCCCGGATCGGCATCGCCGCTCACGACGAGTCCCGTCGCGACCGCGACGACGTCGTCGACGTCGACGACGCCCCACTGACCGCGCAGACGCTCCCGGTAGTCGCGGCCGTATCCCGTGGATCCGCCGTAGTTCACCTGTACGACCCCGATGCCCCGGCTCGTCAGCGCGATCGTCTTCGCGTCCGCGACCCCGCCTTCGTGTCCGGTCGGTCCGCCGTGGACGAGGACGACGTACGGGGGCCGCTCGTCGGCGGGACCGATGAGCTCGGGGTGGGTGGGCGGGTGTACGAACGCGTACACGGGCCCGTGCGGGCCGTCAGCGGTGAGCGCTCGCGTTCGCGGCATCCAGCGCGCGTCGATCTCGTCGGGGGTGCCGACGACCTGGCGTGCCGTGCCCGCGTCGACGTCGACGAGCCACAGGCCGCTCGTTCCCGGCGCCTTGCCGGACACGAGCGCCCGCCCGCCGGAGACGGCGTCGACGTTCACCTCACTCGTCGCCGCGATCTCGATCGCGGTGACGGTGCCGTCGGTGTCGATACGGACGAGCTCGTCGGATCCGTTCGTGCGGACGGCGACGATGCGGCCATCCGGAAGGATGCCGTACCACCGCATGCCGAGCGACCAGAGGGCACCGCCCGTGTCGGCCTCGGCCGGAGCGAGAGGCGCGGGCGCCTCGAAGCTGTCCGCGCCGTGTGCGCGGCGCCACAGGTTCCATCGGCCGGTCGGCTCGTCGAGGTAGACGAGCTCCGTGTCGCTGCGCCACGTGGGCTGGAGAGCCGCCGTGGCGCCCGCCGTCACGGCCGACCAGGACCGGACACGGCCGTCGGAGATGGCTCCCACGCGCACCTCGGTGCGATCCCACGGCATGTGCGGGTGGTCCCACGCGATCCAGGCGAGGTGCGTGCCGTCGGGGGAGAGATCGGGCTGGGCGACGAAGTCGCTGTCGGCGACGAGCTGGCGAACGGATGCCTCGCCCTCCAGCGCGACCTCGACGATCCCGTGCCGTACGACGCCCTCGCCCTGCCACTCGCGCACCGCCAGGAGACGGCCGCGCGTGAACCGCAGGCCGCCGTAGCTCGTCGCCTCATCCACGGGGGTGAGCGCACGTGGTTCTTCGCCGGGTACGAGGAGCCAGATGCGCTGATCGGTCTTCTCGACGAAGGCGAGGCGCCCGTCGTCGGTCGCTACCCACGCGCCGCCGCCGTACTCGTGTACGCGCGAGCGGGCGTTCCAGGGCGGCGGGAGGATCTGGGCGGTCCCGGCATCCGTCCGCCGTCGCACCGTCGTGCGGCCGCTCTCTTCGGGAACGGACTGGCCCCACCAGATCTCGTCGCCCACGAAGGCCGCGCCGTCGATGCGCGGCGACGAGGCCGACGCCCACTGCGCGGTGAACGGGGACGGCCAAGATCCGTAGGGCAGCGTGTCGACCATGCCCCTTACGGTACGCGCGCTCACGCGACCTGCGCTCACTCCAGGAGCGTGACGCCGAAGTCGGCGACGACCGCACGCACCTCGGCGAGGTAGCGCTGCGCCTGCTCCGTCAGGGGGATCGCGGCGTGCCCGATCCAGCCGATCTCGATGCGTTCATCGACGTCGAGCGGAACGGCCACGATCTCGGGGTCGAGCTGATCGCTGATGATGCCGGTCGAGATCGTGTAGCCGTCGAGGCCGATCATGAGGTTGAAGATCGTCGCGCGATCCGACACCCGGATCTCCTGTGCGCTGGAGCGCGTGGAAAGGATCTCCTCCGCGAAGTAGAAGGAGTTGTTCGCGCCCTGATCGAAGGTCAGCCGCGGCAGTCCCGCGAGGTCGGCGAGGGTCGCGCGCGCCTTCGTCGCGAGGGGGTTCCGTCGCGAGACGAAGATGTGCGGCTCGGCGATGAAGAGCGGGTGGAACGCGAGCCCGGAATCACGCAGC
>QFPD01000058.1 GCA_003248845.1 Microbacterium sp.
GTCCGCTCCGTCGGAGCGTCCGACGACGGTCACGGCGATCTCGGCGTGCGTCGACGTGCGGACGTAGAGGCGCTCCGAGCGGGCGGAATCGAGAACGGCCGCGAGTTCGGCGCGCACGGCCGCCTGGCCGTCGGGATCGAGCCCGTCCAGCCCGCCCTCGTCGAGCACCGACACCGTCGCGCCGCGACCGCGCGCCGCGGCAAGCGCGGCGCGCACGTCGTCGTCGAGCAGCGCCGCCCCGCGCAGCTCATCGCGCAGCGTCGCCTCGGCGACCCGTGCCAGTTGACGTTCGCGGGGATCGAGGTGACCGGAGACGGCGATCGTATGCGCCAGCACCGGGCCGGCGACGGCGAGCGCGCGCTGCACCTGGGTCCGTCGCTCGCGTCGCATGCCCTCCTGCGATGCGAGCCATTCCGAGGCCTCACGCTGGGCATCGGCGAGCTGCGCCGTGTCGTGCGCAGCGCGATCCATGAGCCAGGACATCAGATGGGCGACGCCCACCCAGAGGACCGCGCCCACGGCGCCCAGCGCGAGAGCGTCGGTCGGGCCGATCCAGGCCGTCGCCGACAGCGCCGCGAGCGCGACGCACACCCAGGCGACGACGGGTCGCCGGCGGACGATGACGATCACACCGAGGGCGCCGATCGCGCCGAGGCCCCACGTGGCGTAGCCGTCGAGCCTTCCGGAGGGCGCCGCCGCGTACCAGCTGGCATTCGGCACGATCGCGGCGGCAGCGAGGGCGAGAGCTGCCGCCCATGCCGGAAGGACACGTCGCGGCCCCAGCCGCAGGCGGAGCGCGTCGAGTCTGCTGCGTAGTGGGTCCGCGGCATCCTCGCCCCGCGAGTTCCAGAAGATGCAGACCCACGTCGTGAGCAGATAAAGGATCACCGCGCCGACCTGGACGATCGGGTGGTCGGGCGCCGAGGTCCAGATGAGTGCGCCCACCGCGAGGTAGGCGGTGAACGCGACGGCGAGGAGCGAGAGCGCGATGCGCAGGCCGCTGCGCCCACTCATCGGGGATGTCGTCATCGTACTCCCTCCCACTCCAGCAGCACGCTCGTCCCTCCGGGCCCCGTCTTCACGCGCGCACGTCCGCCGACCGCCGCCATGCGCGCCACGATCGAACCGCGGATGCCGAGGCGATCCTGCGCGACGTCGCTCGGATCGAAGCCGCGCCCGGTGTCGACGATCCGCACTTCGACCGACGCGGCATCCGCCCGCACCGTCACGATCAGACCAGCCCCGTCGGCGTGCTGGAAGGCGTTCGCGATCGCCTGCGTCGCAGCGAGCACGATCGCTCGGGCCACGCGCCCGGGGATCTCCTCCGCGTCGTCGTGGACGTCCTCTCGCACCTCGAGGGTGCGGTTCTGCCTGTCGGTGGAGGCATCGACCGATCGTCGGATGCCGCCGACCAGCGCCGCGGCCGGCACCGGTTCGTCGGGGCCCTCACCCGCGTCCAGCTCGGCGTTGGCCAGACGGGTGAGCGCTTCGCGCGCCATCGCCACGGCGAGCGCCTCCTCACGCGGGGTCGCCGCACGCTCGGCCGCGATGAGGGCGGCGAGCACGCTGTCGTGCATGAGGGCGGCGACGGCGACCCGCTCGGCCTCGGCGGCGTCCGCCTCTGCGGCTGCCGCGTAAGAGAGGACGGCGTCGCGACGCGCGCGATCGATGCCGACGGCGACCGATCGCAGCATCCAGCCGAGCGCGACGATGACGCCACCGAGGATGACGGCGAACACGGCATCCAGGACGACACTCACCGCATCGGTCGAGGGCTGACCGGTGGGTGCCAGGCGCGCCACGATGTACAGCGCGGGCACGAGCACCGTCCACCCGAGCTGCAGCGCCAGCGGGAACGCGATCGCGGCGGCCGCCGAGGCCACGTTGAGCAGGTACCAGACCCAGGGTTCGGCGCCCGGCTCCGCGGTGCCGCCGCTCGCCGCGAAGGGCCAGCAGGCGAGCACGACCGCGAGGGCGAGCGCGAAGACTGCCGCCGCGGTGCGCGGCAGAACCCCCACTGCGAGCGCCACGATCATGAGGGCGAGCGGCCCGAAGGCCGCGATCATGAGCCCCGTGTGCCACGGGGTCGACTCCTGCGTGGAGGTCAGCGCGTTGAGGAAGGCCTGCGTTCCGAGCACGGCGCTGCCGAGGGCGACCACGAGCGAGAGGATGCGTTCGATGCGCCGCTCGGTGAAGCGCTCCGTCGCAGCGCCGCTCTCGGGTCGGAGTTCGGACGGAGGGAGGCGCGGTGCGCCGGGGGTCGCGACCGGCACGGATGCCGTGACCACCCTCGGCGCCCCCGGGTCATCGCGGAGTTCGCGGTCGTCGCGGTCAGCGTGCGGCGAGGTCGTCATGCGCGTCGTCGCGGCTGCGCCCGTCGACGAGTCCGTCCTCGATGGCGCGGTGCAGCAGATCGATCTTCGTCGGGGCCGGGCGGCCGACCTCGATGTACTTCACGCGGATGCGTGTGATGTTCTCCTTGGCGGTGTTGTACGAGATGCCGAGCCGCTCGGCGACCGCTTTGAGTGGCAGGCCGGCCGCGTACAGGCGGAGCACCTCACGCTCACGGTTGGCCAACTGCGCGTCGGCGAACGCGCGGTCGCCGTCGATCGCGTGCGCCCACTCGAGGTTCTCGAGCGGCTGACCGCTTGCGATCGTCCGAATCGCCGAGACGACGTCGTCGGTGCGGGAGGCCTTGCTGATGACGCCTGCGGCCCCCGCGGCGAGCGCCTCGCGCACGGCCGCGGGTCGATCGGCGACGCTGTGGATGAGCACCGCCGAGCCCTCGCCGACGAGCGCGTCGACGTTCTCTGTGACGGTCGTGCCGTCACCGAGGGTCAGATCGAGGACGACGACGTCGGCGGGCGGAGCACCCACCGCGCGGCGCCAGGAGAGGTAGGCGCGCACCGACGCGCCCGAGTGGACGACGACCCCGACGCCTGCCCGCGCACACGCGGCTTCGAGCCCCAGACGCACGGACTCGTGGTCATCGATGAGTGCGACGCTGGACACGCTCCGAGCCTAACGAGCGGCGACGCCGGTCGCGCGCAGCACGGCGACGGCCTCCACGTGGTGCGAATGCGGGAAGAGGTCGAAGGCGTCGATGCGCGCGGCCTCGTAGCCGAGCCCTCGGAACGTCCCGAGGTCGCGCGCGAGGGCGACCGGGTCGCACGCGACGTAGACGACGGATGCCGGGCTCAGCGCGGCGACCCGTTCCACGACCTCCCGCCCCGCACCTGCGCGCGGCGGGTCGAGGAGCACCACTCCATGGGCGAGTCGTGCCCGCTCCGCGGCGCTCGCCTGCGCGACGAGGCGCGCGAGGAAGCGGTCGGTGCGCTCGGTCTCGGCGCGCGCACCGACCCACTCCGCAAGGTTCGCTCCGGCGTGCTCAGTGGCCCGGGCATCCGCCTCCACGCTCGTGACCCGCGTGCCCGGCCCACCGAGCTCGGCGATCGTGGCGGCGAACAGCCCGACTCCCCCGTAGAGGTCGAGGTGCGCGGCGGCCGGGTCGACCCCGCCCACCGTATCGAGCGCCGTCCGGACGGCCGCACTGAGGGTGGATGCCGCGAGGCGATGCACCTGCCAGAACCCGCCGGCATCCACGGCGAAGCGTCGTGCGCCGACCCGCTCGGTGACGACCTCGCGAGCCGTCGGGTCCTCGGGTGCGCGTGGGGAGGCGGGGCGTGCGCCGCCGCCACCACGGCGACCGGCGCCGCGGCGATCGGGGCTCGTCGCGGGGCGCGGGGCGCGGGGCGAGGAGGGACGCACGATGACACGCACGCCGCCCTCGGACGGCTCGACGAGGTCGACGCGTCCCGGCCCGAACCCTTCGAGGCCGCGCGCGACCTCGGCGATCGCCTCGGTCGCGAGCGGCAGGTCGGCCGTTTCGATGACGCGGTGACTGCGCGCGGCGAACGGGCCGATGCGGCCTTCGTCGTCGACGTGCAGACTCACGCGCGTGCGCCAGTGCAGGCCGTCCGCGTCCTCCGCGGCATCCGCGGCATCCGCGTCACCGGGGACCCCGGTCGCAGAGCCCGCCGGAGCGATCGTCGTGTCGGGGGCGGCGATGCCCGCGAAGCGGCGCAGCGCGTCGTCCAGCACCTGCTTCTTCAGGGTGCGCTGGTGCGCGAGGTCGATGTGGCCGAAGTCGGCTCCGCCCGGGCGCTCCTCGGGCGGCACGGTGACATCCGCGGACGGCCACACATGCGGGCGGCGATGCGGCGAGGCGTCCAGGACGTCGACGACGTCGGCCCGCCAGAAGGCGGGCTTCGCGGTGTCGGTGAGCACGGCGCGCACCCGCTCGCCGGGGATCGCACCCTCCACGAACACGACCCGCCCGTCGTGCCGCGCGATGAAGACGCCGCCGTGTGCGACATCCGTGATCTCGAGGTCGAGCTGATCGCCATCCTGCATCCCCCGATGCTCCCACACCCGCGGGCACCGACCGGCCTCGTACGCTGGAGGCATGCGCGTGTGCCTGGCCTCCACCTCCCCCGCCCGTCTCATGCTGCTGCGCCAGGCCGGGATCGATCCGGTGACCCGTGCGCCGCAGGTCGACGAGGAGGCGGTCATCGCCGCGGTCGAAGCAGCGGAGGGTCGCACACTCTCGCCCGACGAGCACGTGCTTCTGCTTGCGCGCCGCAAGGCCCAGGATGTCGCAGCCGCGATCGCCGCGGACGACCCCGCGTTCGACGGCATCGTCATCGGAGGCGACTCGATGTTCGAGCTCGACGGGCAGATCCTCGGCAAGCCGCACCGCCCCGAGGTGGCCACGGCACGGTGGCACCAGATGCGCGGACGGACGGGTGTGCTGCACTCCGGGCACAGCGTCTTCCGACTGACCCCGGGTGAGGCGCCCCGCGAAGCGCACGCCGTCGCCGCGGCGTCCGTCACTTTCGCGGCCGACGTCTCGGACGCCGAGATCGCGGCCTACGTCGGCACCGGCGAGCCCCTGCAGGTGGCCGGGGCATTCACCGTCGACAGCCTCGGCGGCGCCTTCATCGAGCGGGTCGAGGGCGACCCCTCGACGGTCGTCGGGATGTCTCTGTCGACGCTGCGACACCTGTGCGGGGACCTCGGCATCCGTTGGACCGATCTCTGGACCGCCCCGGTCGCCTCGTAGGTTCGCACTACGTTTTCGCACGGATCTTGTGCGAGTGATCCAAAAGAGGGCGGGGTGTGCTGAGTAGGCTGGCATCCATGCCGCTTTCCGTGCCTGCGCCCCAGACCGTCGAATCCGGGGCGCGCCCGACCGCCCCCCGAGCGATCACCAAGGTCCTCGTCGCCAATCGCGGCGAGATCGCCGTGCGCGTGATCCGCGCCGCCCGCGACGCCGGAAAGGGCTCGGTCGCCGTCTACGCCGACCAGGATCGCGACGCCATGCACGCGAAGCTCGCCGACGAGGCTTATGCCCTGGAAGGGTCGACGAGCGCCGAGACGTACCTCTCGATCGAGAAGGTCCTCTCCGTCGCGCGTCGCTCCGGCGCCGACGCCGTGCACCCCGGCTACGGGTTCCTCGCCGAGAACGCCGACTTCGCCCGCGCTGTGATCGGCGCCGGCCTGGTCTGGATCGGGCCCGCGCCCGAGGCGATCGAAGCCCTCGGCGACAAGGTCACCGCGCGCGCCGTCGCCGAGAAGGTCGGCGCCCCGCTCGCCCCCGGTACGCCGGGGCCGGTCGCCGGTGCCGACGAGGTCATCGCGTTCGCCGAAGAAGTCGGCCTCCCCATCGCCATCAAGGCGGCATACGGCGGCGGCGGACGCGGCCTCAAGGTCGCCCGTGAGCTCGATGAGGTCGCCGAGCTCTTCGAATCGGCCACACGCGAGGCGATCGCCGCGTTCGGGCGCGGCGAGTGCTTCGTCGAGAAGTACCTCGACAAGCCGCGGCACGTCGAGACGCAGTGCCTGGCGGATGCCGCGGGGACGGTCGTCGTCGTCTCGACGCGCGACTGCTCGCTGCAGCGCCGTCATCAGAAGCTCGTCGAAGAGGCGCCGGCGCCCTTCCTCACAGACGAGCAGAACGAGATCCTCTACGCGGCATCCAAGGCCATCCTCAAGGAGGTCGGCTACATCGGCGCGGGAACGTGCGAGTTCCTCATCGGCGCCGACGGGACGATCTCGTTCCTCGAGGTGAACACGCGGCTCCAGGTGGAGCACCCTGTCTCCGAAGAGGTGACGGGCCTCGACCTCGTGCGCGAGCAGTTCCGCCTCGCCGAGGGCGGCCTGCTCGAGAAGCGCAACCCGGAGCCGCTCGGGCACTCGATCGAATTCCGCATCAACGGCGAAGACCCGGGCCGGGGCTTCCTGCCGCAGCCCGGGCGCATCCACCAGTTCAAGACATTCGGCGGCCCCGGCATCCGGCTCGACTCGGGCGTCACGGCGGGCGACAGCGTCTCGGGCGCGTTCGACTCGCTCCTCGGCAAGCTCATCGTCACCGGTCGCGACCGTGCCGAGGCGCTCGAGCGCGCACGCCGCGCCCTCGACGAGTTCGAGGTCTCGGGCATGCCGACGGTCCTCCCCTTCCACCGGAAGGTCGTGCGCGACCCCGCCTTCACAGCGGAGGACGGCCACTTCGGCGTGTTCACCCGCTGGATCGAGACCGAGTTCGAGAACGACATCCCGCCGTGGGACGGAGAGCTCGAATCGCCCGAAGAGAACGAGCCGCGTCACACCGTCGTCGTCGAGGTCTCCGGCAAGCGCCTCGAGGTGAGCCTGCCGGACCGGATCGCGGTCGCTCCGACGAAGATCGGACGCCCCGCAGCGGCTCCCCCCTCTCGCCGGTCGCACGCGACGACCGTCAATGCGGGCGCCTCAGGCGATGCCGTGAAGGCGCCGATGCAGGCGACGATCGTGAAGGTGGCGGTCGAGGAGGGCCAGCAGGTCGTCAAGGGCGATCTGGTCGTCGTCCTCGAGGCCATGAAGATGGAGCAGCCGCTGCAGGCCCACAAGGACGGCGTCATCGGCGCGATCGACGCCGCCCCGGGGACGACGGTGTCGGCCGGGCACCAGCTGCTCACGATCTCCTGAGGGGGCGTAGCCTGTGACGGTGCCCCGTCGCGTCCTGTCCGCCATCGCCCTCACCGCCGCCGTGCTGGCCGGAGCGACCGTGTTGAGCGGCTGCACCGCGCTCACCGGACCGACCGACGAAGAGCGGACGGCATGGCGGGTGTGGTTCGACGACACGATGAATGCCGGCGGCGAGAACGCGACCGGCGCGCCCTTCTCCGCCTCCGCCGATGCCGCCCCGGTCGACGTCGCACCCCCGCGCGCCTACCGCGCGGTGGAGCTGCGCTGCGACGGAACGGATCGCGCGACCTTCACCCTCACCTACACGGGTACCGGCGAGGTCACGACCGTCACGCAGGAAATCGTCTGCCACCAGGGTGGCACCCTCACCCCGATCGCCATCCCGACGGCCGTGGGCGATCTGACGCGCTTCGAGGCATCCGCCGCCTCACCCGACGGCGAGGGCTACTGGGTCGCCGCTCTGCAGCCGTAGACCGGGCGGCGGCGGGACGATCAGCCGAAGAAGTCGTCGTCGCGGTTCACCTGGTGCATCGCACGCGTCGCATCGGTGATCGACCCCGCGAGCGACGGGAACACCGCGAAGACGCGCGACACCTGATCGACGGTGAGGCGACGCTCGACCGCGATCGCGATCGGATAGATGAGCTCCGACGCGCGCGGCGCGACGATGACACCGCCGATGACGGTGCCCGACCCCTCCCGGGCGATGATCTTGACGAACCCGTCGCCTATGCCCATCATCTTCGCGCGCGCGTTGGCCGCAAGCGGCAGCTTGTACACATAGCCGTTGATGGCGCCTGTCTCGAGGTCCTTCTCCTGACGCCCGACCGTCGCGATCTCCGGTGCCGTGAAGATGTTCGCCGTGATGCGGCGGCGCTCGAGCGGGATCACGGTGTCGCCGAGCGCGTGGAAGATGGCGGTGCGCCCCTGCATCGCGGCGACGGATGCCAGGGGCACGAACGTCGTGCAGTCCCCGGCCGCGTAGATGTTCGGCACCGACGTGCGCGCGACGCGGTTCACCCGGATGTGGCCTGAGTCGGTGAGCTCGACGCCCGTCTCGGCGAGGCCGATGCCCGTCGTGTTCGGGATCGACCCGACCGCCATGAGGCAGTGGCTGCCCTCGACGGTGCGGCCGTCCGACAGCGTCACGACGACGCCGTCGCCGACGCGCTCCACGCGCTCGGCGCGCGAGCGCGACAGCACCGTCATCCCGCCCCGGCGGAAGACCTTCTCGAGCACGGCGGCGGCGTCGCGGTCCTCCCCCGGCAGCACGTGCTCGCGCGAGGAGATGAGCGTCACGTGGGCGCCGAGGTTCATGTACGCCGAGGCGAACTCGGCCCCCGTCACGCCCGATCCGACGACGATGAGGTGCTCGGGGAGCGCCTTCATGTCGTAGAGCTGCGTCCACGTGAGGATCCGTTCGCCGTCCGGCTGCGCGCTCGGCAGCTCGCGGGGAGCCGCCCCCACCGCGACGACGAGCGTGTGCGCCTCGACGCGGTCGAAGTCCGTGCCGCCGGGCCCGGTCGCCACGACGATCGAGTGGTGGTCGTCCAGGCGGCCGTGGCCGGAGATGATGCGCACCCCGGCATCCACCAGCTGGGCGCGCATGTCGTCGGACTGCTGACGGGCGAGCGAGAGCAGGCGCTTGTTCACCGCCGCGAGGTTGATCGCGACCTGCGGCTTCAGCGGGCGACCGGACTCGCCCTTCGCGAAGAACTCGACGCCCAGATCGGATGCCTCGGAGATCGCCACCGCGGCATCCGCCGTGGCGATGAGGCTCTTGGAGGGGACGACGTCGGTCATGACGGCCGCACCGCCGACGCCGGCGCGCTCGACGAGCGTCACCTCGGCCCCCAGCTGGGCGGCGGCGAGCGCGGCTTCGTAGCCGCCGGGGCCGCCGCCGAGCACGGCGACCGACTGGGAATGGACGAAGCTCGCAGACATTCCTCCATTCTTCCAGGCTGTCGCCTGGCCCCCGCACGCTCGGGGTTCCTAAAGTAGGGGGATGTCCTCGTACACGAACCCCCTCGACGACCCCGCCGCCGACCCCTTCGAGGTCGCCGCGCGGGCGGCATCCGACATCGCCCGCCTCACCGGTGTGGAGCGCCACGACATCGCACTGACGCTCGGCATCGGCGAGACGACGACCACGATCCCCGCGACCGAGGTGACGGGGTTCTCGAAGCCCGCCCTCGCCGGGCACGTCGGCTCGCTGCGGTCGATCCTGACCCCGGGCGGCAAGCGAGTGCTCGTGATCGGCGCGCGCACGCACTATTACGAGGGCCACGGCGTGCGCCGCGTCGTGCACAGCGTGCGCACCGCCGCCGCGACGGGGGCGAAGACGATGGTGCTGACGAACGGCGCCGGCGGCATCAGGCACACGTGGACGCCGGGGACGCCGGTCCTCATCAGCGACCAGATCAACCTCACGGGCGACTCCCCGCTCGAGGGAGCCACCTTCATCGACCTCACCGACCTGTACTCGACGCGGCTGCGCGACGTCGCGCGGCGCATCGACCCCACGCTCGACGAAGGCGTCTACTGCCAGTTCCGCGGTCCGCAGTACGAGACGCCCGCCGAGGTGCGCATGGCGAAGACGATCGGCGGCCACATCGTCGGTATGTCGACGGCGCTCGAGGCGATCGCAGCCCGCCAGGCCGGCATGGAGATCCTCGGGTTCTCCCTCATCACGAACCTCGCGGCCGGCATCCAGACGACGCCGCTCAGCCATGCCGAGGTCATCGAGGCGGGGCAGGCCGCCGAGCCGGTCATCTCCGACCTCCTCGCCCGCGTGGTCGGCGCGCTGTGAGCACGGCGCCGATTCTCGACGCGGCCCGCGCGTGGTGGGCGCAGGACCCGGATGGAGTGACGCGAGACGAGCTCGCGGCGCTCATCGAGGCGGCCGAGGGCGGGGATGCCGCGGCATCCGCCGACCTCGACGATCGCTTCGGTGCGCGCCTGGAGTTCGGCACGGCGGGCCTGCGCGGTCGCCTCGGCGCCGGCAGCAACCGTATGAACCGCGTGCTCGTGTCGCAGGCGGCGGCCGGCTTCGCTGCGTACCTGCGCGAGAAGGCGGGGCCGGGGGCCGTGCCCACGGTCGTCGTCGGCTACGACGGACGGCGGAACTCGGACGTCTTCGCGGCGGATTCGGCGGCGATCTTCGCGGGCGCGGGCCTCCGGGCAGTGCTGCTGCCGCGCCTCCTCCCGACGCCCGTGCTCGCGTTCGCCGTGCGGCACCTGGATGCCGCGGCGGGCGTCATGGTCACGGCCTCGCACAACCCGCCCGATGACAACGGGTACAAGGTGTACCTCGGCGGCGACGACCAGGGGTCGCAGATCGTCGCACCCGCCGACGCCGAGATCGCCGCACACATCGAGCGCGTCGCCGCGTCCATCGCCGTGCCGGACATTCCTCGTGCCGACTACGAGATCGCCGACGAGGCCGTCGTTGCCGCGTACGTCGCCGCGACCGCCACCGTTGCGCCGGCGCCGGCGGGAGCGGCGGGCATGAACTGGGTCTACACCGCGATGCACGGCGTCGGGTACGAAACCCTCAGTGCAATCCTCGAACTCGCCGGATACCCGCTGCCGGTCGTGGTCGAGGAGCAGATCGAGCCCGACGGGCGGTTCCCGACGGTCGCCTTCCCGAACCCCGAGGAGCCGGGCGCGATGGACCTCTCGTTCGCGACGGCTCGCGCGGCCGGAGCGGAGTTCATCCTCGCGAACGACCCCGATGCCGACCGGCTCGCGATCGCGATCCCCGACCCGACGGCGGATGGCGGCTGGCGCCGCCTCACCGGCAACGAGACAGGGCTGCTGCTCGGCTGGCGGGCAGCGCAGCGGGCGACCTCGTCCGGAGCGACGAGCGACGGGGCATCCCTCGCCTGCTCGCTCGTCTCCTCCCCCGGGCTCGAGGCCGTCGCAGCGCACTACGGCCTCGACTTCCATGCGACCCTCACGGGGTTCAAATGGATCTCGCGCGCACCCGGGATCGTCTTCGGGTTCGAGGAGGCGCTCGGCTACCTCGTCAACCCCGACACCGTGCGCGACAAGGACGGGATCTCGGCCGCTGTCGCGATGCTCGGAATGATCGCCGAGGCTCGCGAGGAGGGACGTACGCTCGCGGACGTGCTCGCTCAGTTCGCGGAGACGTTCGGGTTCTTCCAGTCCGGACAGGTGTCGCTGCGGGTCGAGGACACGGCGATCATCGGACGCATCATGGCAGCGCTCCGCGCCGATCCGCCGACCTCGATCGGTGCCGTGGCGGTCGAGCGCATCGACGATCTGCTCGCAGGCGTCGAGGGCTACCCGCCCGGCGACGTGCTGCGCCTGTGGCTCGCCGACGGATCGCGCGTCATCGTGCGGCCGAGCGGCACGGAGCCCAAGCTCAAGGCCTACCTCGACGTGCGCGGCGACTCCGCGGATGACGCCGCTGCGCGGCTCGCGGCTCTCGATGAGGGGGTACGCGCACTGATCGCCGCCGCGCAGGGC
>QFPD01000059.1 GCA_003248845.1 Microbacterium sp.
GGCGACGCCGGTCGCGGCCAGTCCCTGATCGTCTGGGCGATCGCCGAGGGAAGGGCCGCGGCGGCCGCCGTGGACGAGTACCTCATGGGGCGGACGGCCCTGCCGTCTCCCGTGCGCCCGACCGACGTCGCCATCGGCCTACAGCCCGCGTAGGCTGATATCACCCCCGAAAATCGAAGACAGACCGGAGATCAGTCAGTGAGACGCGCGAAGATCGTCGCCACCCTGGGCCCCGCCACCGAGTCGTACGAGATGATCCGCGCGATCATCGACGCCGGCGTCGACGTGGCCCGCATGAACCTGAGCCACGGCTCCTACGCCGAGCACGAGGTCCGTTTCGCCAATGTGCGCAAGGCCGCGGAGGACGCCGGCCGCGCCGTCGCGATCCTCGTCGACCTGCAGGGCCCCAAGATCCGCCTCGGGAAGTTCAGCGACGGTCCTCACGACCTCGCGGTGGGCGACATCCTGCGGATCACCACCGACGACGTCGTGGGAACGCGCGACCTCGTGGGCACGACGTTCAAAGGCCTCGCCGACGACGTCAAGCCCGGCGATTTCCTGCTGATCGACGACGGCAAGGTGCGGGTTCAGGTCGAGAGCGTGGACGGGCCGGTCGTCACGACCCGCACCGTCGTCGCGGGCACGGTGTCCAACAACAAGGGCATCAACCTGCCCGGTGTCGCCGTGAGCGTCCCCGCGCGCTCAGAGAAGGACGAGGAGGACCTCCGCTGGGGTCTGAAGGCCGGCGCCGACCTCATCGCGCTCTCGTTCGTCCGGGATGCCGCGGACATCAGCCGCGTGCACGAGATCATGGCGGAGGAGGGGCGCAAGATCCCCGTCATCGCGAAGATCGAGAAGCCGCAGGCCGTCGACAACCTCGAGGAGATCATCGACGCGTTCGACGGCATCATGGTCGCGCGTGGCGACCTCGCTGTCGAGCTGCCCCTCGAGGCGGTTCCCGTGGTGCAGAAGCGCGCTGTCGAGATGTGCCGACGCATGGCCAAGCCCGTCATCGTCGCGACGCAGATGCTCGAGTCGATGACCCACGCCCCGGTGCCCACGCGCGCCGAGGCATCCGACGTCGCCAACGCCATTCTCGACGGCGCCGACGCGGTCATGCTGTCGGGGGAGACGAGCGTCGGCGACTACCCGGTCGTCACGGTGCAGACGATGGCGCGCATCGTCGAGTCGACGGAGGAGCACGGCCTCGAGCGCATTCGTCCGTTCAGCGCCAAGCCGCGCACCCAGGGCGGTGTCATGACCCTCGCGGCCAACGAGGTCGCGGAGTTCATCGAGGCGAAGTACATCGCGATCTTCACCGAGTCGGGCGACACGGCGCGACGCATGTCGCGGCTGCGCCCGGGGATCCCCATGATGGCGTTCGCCGTCGATCCCGCGATCCGTCGCCGAATGGCGCTCACGTGGGGCGTGCAGTCGACCCTCGTCGAGCACGTCGCCCACACCGACCTCATGTTCATCCAGGTGGACGAGTTCTTCCTCGGCAAGGGTCTCGCGAAAGAAGGGGACAAGGTCGTGGTCATCTCCGGGTCCCCTCCCGGCATCATCGGCGGCACGAACGACATCCGGGTCCACCGGATCGGCGACGCTGTGCACGGCAACGCGCCGATCTACCAGGCCGAGAAGTAGGCCGGAGGCGCGGAGAGGGCGGATGCCCGGGGGAGAGCCCCGGGCATCCGCCCTTCGTGGTGCCGGTGGTGGGAGTCGAACCCACACGTCCGAAGACAACCGAGTTTGAGTCGGTCGCGTCTGCCATTCCGCCACACCGGCGCACGCGCATTCGAGACTATCGCAGGTGCGCCCTTCTCCTGGCTCTAGGATGGACGAGTGACTGAGCAGGAATTGACCCCCGCCTCGAACCCGACCTCCCCGCGCCGCGTCGTCGTCGCCGAGGACGAGTCGCTGATCCGCCTCGACATCGTGGAGATCCTCCGCGACAACGGCTTCAATGTGGTCGGTGAGGCTGGCGACGGGGAGACCGCTGTTCAGCTCGCCACGGAGCTGCGCCCCGACCTGGTCATCATGGACGTGAAGATGCCGGTCCTCGACGGCATCTCCGCCGCGGAGAAGCTCAGCAAGAATCACGTCGCGCCTGTCGTGCTCCTGACCGCGTTCAGTCAGAAGGAACTCGTGGAGCGCGCGAGTGAGGCCGGCGCCCTCGCGTACGTCGTCAAGCCGTTCACACCCAACGATCTGCTGCCCGCGATCGAGATCGCTCTCGCCCGCTACGAGCAGATCATCACGCTCGAGGCCGAGGTCGCCGATATGGTCGAGCGCTTCGAGACTCGCAAGCTCGTGGACCGCGCGAAGGGCCTCCTCAACGAGAAGATGGGCCTGTCCGAGCCCGAGGCGTTCCGGTGGATCCAGAAGGCATCCATGGATCGCCGTCTGACGATGCAGGACGTCGCCAAGGCGATCATCGAGCAGCTGTCGCCGAAGAAAGCCTGACCACCGCTCGGAGGATGCCGAGCAGGGGGATGCCGCGTCAGAGGTCCTTGATCATGTTCGTGATCCGGATCGTCGAGCAGCGGCGCCCCTGATCGTCCGTCACGACGATCTCGTGCACCGTCAGCGAGCGGCCGAGGTGGATGGGCGTGCAGACGCCCGTCACGATGCCGCTCGTCGCCGAACGGGTATGGGTGGCGTTGATGTCGATGCCCACAGCGAGGCGGTCGGGCCCGGCGTGCAGGTTCGCCGCCATCGACCCGAGCGATTCGCCGAGGACGACGTAGGCGCCGCCGTGCATCAGCCCTACGGGCTGGGTGTTGCCCGCCACCGGCATCGTCGCCACGGCGCGCTCGATCGAGAATTCGACGAACTCCATCCCCATCTTCTCGGCCAACGCGCCCATTCCGCGTCTCCTCACCCATTCGAGGCTATCGGGGCATTCGAGGCCATCGGGGCATTCGAGGGCGTCGGGGGTCTGCGGCGTGCGCTCAGCGGTCATCGTCCACCTTCGGATGCGATCGGATGCGGAGAGGTCGGTGTCGCACCCCGCGTCTAGGCTGGCAGGGTGACGGACTCCTCGAAGCCTACTCTTCTCGTCGTCGACGGCCATTCGCTCGCATACCGCGCCTTCTTCGCGCTCCCGGTCGACAACTTCTCCACGAAGGACGGGCAGCACACGAACGGGATCTACGGCTTCCTGTCGATGTTCGTGAACCTCGTGAAGGCGGAGCAGCCGACGCATCTCGCGGTCGCGTTCGACACGTCGCGGCATTCCTTCCGCACCGACGAGTACCCCGAGTACAAGGCCAACCGCTCGGAGTCGCCGGCCGAGTTCAAGGGCCAGATCCCGCTCCTGCAGGAGTGCCTTGCTGCGATGAACGTCCCGGTCCTCACGAAGGACGGCATCGAGGCTGACGACATCCTCGCCACCCTTGCGACCGAAGGCGCCGCGCAGGGGTTCGACGTTCTCGTCTGCTCCGGCGATCGCGACACCATCCAGCTCGTCACCGACGAGGTGACGCTGCTCTACCCGAGCGTGCAGGGCGTCTCGCAACTGAAGCGGTATACACCGGACGCGGTCGTCGAGAAGTACGGCCTGCCCCCCGCGAACTACCCCGACATCGCGGCCCTCGTCGGTGAGACGAGCGACAACCTGCCGGGTGTGCCCAAGGTGGGGGAGAAGACCGCCGTCAAGTGGCTCACGCAGTGGGGAAGCCTCGATGCGCTCCTTGAGAACGCCGACAAGATCACGGGCGTCGTCGGAGGCAACCTTCGCGATCACCTCGACGACGTCCGCCGCAACCGGCAGCTCAACGCGCTCCTGCGTGATGCCGAACTCCCCGTGGGGCCGGCCGACCTCGCGCTGCAGGGGATCGATGCGCAGGCGGTGCGCGACATCTTCGCCCGGCTCGAGTTCCGCACGCTGCTGCCCCGCGTGTTCGAAGCCATGGCGACGGATGCCGAGGACATCGCCGCGGCATCCGCTCCCGCGGTCGCGGCTCCGGTGCCCGCCGAACTCGACGGCCCGGCCCTGGCCGCATGGCTCGACGCGCACACCGGCGAGCTGGCCCTGCACCTGACGGTCGAGGGCGGGCTGCCCGCCCGCATCGGTGTCGCCGGCACCATGGAAGCCGCGGAGGCCAGCTGGACGGACGATGTCGCTGCGACCCTACGACCGTGGCTCGAAGGCGACAGCGCCAAGATCGTCACCGACGCGAAGCCGCAGATCAAGGCCCTGCGCCGCGCGGGGGTGCGCCTCGGGGGTCTCGCTTTCGATCCGATCCTCGCCGGCTGGCTGCTGCGCCCGAGCTTCCCCGACAAGAGCCTCGGTGATCTCGTGGACCGCTACCTCGACGAGAAGCTGCCCGAGGCCGACCCCACCCAGCTCATCCCCGAGACCGAGGGCGCGACGCCCGCTCAGCTCGCGTGGTTCGCGTTGCGGGTGAGCGCGCGGATCCGTGAGGAGATGCCTGCCTCCGTGGCATCCGTGCTCACCGACATCGAGCTGCCCACGCTCGACACTCTCGCCGACATGGAGCTCGCGGGCGTCGCGATCTCGCACGCGAAGCTCTCCGAGTTCTCCGGCGAACTCGCCGCCCGCGCCGACGACATCGCGCAACGTGCTTACGCCGAGATCGATCGCGAGGTGAACCTCGGCTCGCCCAAGCAGTTGCAGGAGGTGCTCTTCGAGCAGCTCCAGCTGCCGAAGACGCGGAAGACGAAGACCGGCTACTCGACGGATGCCGCCGTGCTCGCGGATCTGCAGGAGTCGAACCCCCACCCCTTCCTCGACCTCCTCCTGCAGCACCGTGAGGCGACGAAGCTGCGCCAGATCATCGAGTCGCTGGACGTGTCTATCGGACCTGACGGGCGCACGCGCACGACATACCTCCAGACCGGCAGCCAGACGGGGCGGCTGTCGAGCACTGACCCCAACCTGCAGAACATCCCCATCCGCAATGAGGAGTCGCACCGCATCCGGGCGGCGTTCGAAGTGGGCGCGGGTTACGACACGCTCCTCACGGCTGACTACTCGCAGATCGAGATGCGCATCATGGCGCACCTCTCCGGCGATGCCGGCCTCGTCGAAGCCTTCAATTCGGGAGAGGACCTGCACCGATTCGTCGGCGCGCGGGTCTTCGGCGTCGAGCCCGCGGACGTCACGCCCGCGATGCGCACCAAGGTCAAGGCGATGAGTTACGGGCTCGTCTACGGGCTCTCCGCCTTCGGGCTGTCGAAGCAGTTGCGCATCGACCAGTCTGAGGCCAAGCAGCTCATGATGGAGTATTTCGCGCGGTTCGGTGCGGTTCGTGACTACCTGCGCGAGTCGGTGCAGCAGGCGAGGGTCGACGGCTACACCGAGACGATCTTCGGTCGTCGGCGTCCGTTCCCCGACCTTGCCAGTCCGAACCGCGTTTTGCGCGAGAACGCGGAACGTGCGGCGCTGAATGCCCCGATCCAGGGGTCGGCGGCCGACATCATGAAGATCGCCCTGTTCCACATCCACGATCAGCTGCGCGCAGAGGGGCTGCGTTCGCGCGTGCTGCTGCAGATCCACGATGAGCTCGTCGTCGAGGTGGCGCCGGGAGAGTGGGACGCCGTCGAAGAGATCGTCACGCAGCGGATGGGGGATGCCGCGGACCTCACCGTGCCGCTCGATGTACAGATCGGGCGGGGGCCCGATTGGGACGTCGCCGGGCACTGATGGCGGCCGCGCCTCCGGGAACCCGGTCCCGCGGCCCGTGGGATTAGGCTCGAGGGATGACTGACGCACAGCGAACCCCGTCGCCGATCGATCAGATCGCAGAGGCATGGGTCGACACGATCGCCGAGCTCTCTCCATCGACGGCGACGTACATCGGCCGCAGCGAGCACAACCGACGCCTGGACGATCTCTCGCTCGCTGGCCACGAGGCCCGGCGCGCCGCCGCGGCGGCGACGCTGGAGGCCATCGAGGCGACCGAGGCGATCGACGATGTGGACACCGTGACGCGCGCCGACCTCTCCGCGGAGCTTCGTCTGCAGCTGGCCCTCCACGAGGCCGGCGCTCATCTGCGCGACGTCAACGTGATCGCGTCCCCGGCGCAGGACGTCCGAAGCGTCTTCGACCTCATGCCCACCGACACGGTGGAGGACTGGGACGTCATCTCCGACCGCCTCCGTGGAGTGCCGGTCGCGCTCAGCGGCTACGTGCAGACGCTGCGCGAAGGCATCCGGACGGGTGTCGTGCCCGCGCGTCGACAGGTGCGCGAAGTCATCACGCAGATTGCGCGCTACACGGCCGACAACGGCTTCTTCGCGGAGTTCGCGCACGAGGCCGCGCCCTCCGAGGGGCACCTGCCGGCATCCCTCGCCCGCGCGCTGTCCGAGCATGCCGGGGCCGCGCGTGTCGCCTACGACGAGCTGGCCGGGTTCTTCCGTGACGAGTTGCTGCCTGCCGCAAGCGAGGAGGACGCCGTCGGCCGCGAACTCTATGCGCTGCATTCCCGCCGCTTCCTGGGAGCGGAGATCGACCTCGACGAGACGTACGAGTGGGGCGTCGCGGAGCTCGCTCGCATGGTCGCCGAGCAGGAGGCGATCGCGGGCGAGATCCTTCCCGGCGCGAGCGTCGAAGAGGCGGTGGCGTTCTTGGAGCAGGACGAGTCCCGCAAGCTCCGCGGTACCGCCGCGCTGCAGGAGTGGATGCAGGCGACGAGCGACCGTGCGGTCGCCGAGCTCGGCGAGACGCACTTCGACATCCCACAGGAGATCCGGCGCCTGGAGTGCATGATCGCCCCGACCAACGAGGGCGGCATCTACTACACGGGACCGACCGACGACTTCTCCCGCCCGGGCCGCATGTGGTGGTCTGTGCCCGAGGGCGTCGATTCCTTCGACACGTGGCGTGAACTCACGACCGTCTATCATGAGGGCGTCCCGGGTCACCACCTGCAGATCGCGCAGGCCGTCTACAACCGCGCTGAGCTCAACTCGTGGCGGCGCCTGCTCGCCGGATCGAGCGGGCATGCCGAGGGGTGGGCGCTGTATGCGGAGCGCCTCATGGAGCAGCTCGGCTATCTCGACGACCCCGCCGATCGGCTCGGCATGCTGGACGGCCAGCGGATGCGCGCTGCGCGCGTCGTCCTCGATATCGGCGTGCACCTGGGCAAGCCGCGACTCGATGGCGAAGGCACGTGGGACGCGGAGTACGCGCTCGAGTTCATGCGGCGAAACGTCAACATGTCGGACGAGTTCATCCGGTTCGAAGTGAACCGCTACCTCGGCTGGCCGGGTCAGGCGCCGTCATACAAGGTCGGCCAGCGCATCTGGGAGCAGATCCGCGACGATGCCGCGGCCCGCGAGGGCGACGACTTCGACATCAAGCGCTTCCACATGCGCGCGCTGCGCCTCGGTGGCGTGGGCCTCGACACGCTGCGGATGGCGCTGGCCGAGTGACGCGAGGACGCCGGGAATGCGGCATCCTCTCTCGTCGTTCCCATTCACATGCATGAAGTGAAACTGGGTCTGCACACGTTCGGTGACGTCACTCTGAATGACGACGGCACCCGCACCAGCGACGCGCAGACGATTCGCAACATCGTCGACCAGGCCGTGCTGGGTGATGAGCTCGGCCTCGCCTACTTCGGTGTGGGGGAGCATCACCGGCACGAGTTCGCGGTGTCGAGCCCCGAGATCGTGCTCGCTGCCGCCGCGGCACGCACGTCGCAGATCCACCTCGGCACCGCTGTCACCGTCCTCTCCAGCGATGATCCGGTCCGCGCGTACGAGCGTTTTGCAACGCTGGATGCCGTGTCGGGGGGACGCGCGGAGGCCATCGTCGGGCGCGGATCGTTCACGGAGTCGTTCCCGCTGTTCGGCTACGACCTGCGTGACTACGAGGTGCTCTTCGACGAGAAGCTCGACCTCTTCGCGCGGCTGCGCGACGAGCAGCCTGTGACGTGGGAGGGGACGACACGCGCTGCGCTCGAGGGCGCCGACGTCTACCCGAAGACGGAGAGCGGCTTCCCTGTGTGGGTGGGAGTCGGCGGCACGCCGTCCTCGGTCGTGCGCACCGCGCGATACGGATTCAACCTCATGCTCGCGATCATCGGCGGTGCGCCGGCGCGATTCCGGCCGTTCGTCGACCTCTACCACCGCTCGCTGGAGCAGTTCGGCCGTGACCGGCTGCCGATCGGCGTGCACTCACCCGGGCACATCGCCGACAGTGACGAGCAGGCGTGGGAGGAGCTCTACCCGGCGATGGAGGAGAACCGCAACGCGATCGGTGCCGAACGAGGCTGGCCGCCGTACAGCCGCCTGCAGTTCCAGCACGACGTCGGTCCCGACGGCGCTCTGTTCGCCGGATCTCCTGAAACGGTGGCGCGCAAGATCGCCGCGGCCGTTCGCGCGCTGGGCGTCGATCGGTTCGACCTGAAGTACGCTAACGGCACCATGCCCCACGCGACCCTGATGCGCTCGATCGAGCTCTACGGAACGAGAGTGGCGCCGATGGTGCAGGAGCTGCTGGCGAAGCCTGAGTAGCATTCCCTCATGACGGATGCGAGAGCGCCTGAGCGCGGGAGTGCCCGTGCCGACGCATCGATCGGTAGGCGACTGGACGCGCTTCCCTTCACGCGCGCGCACGTGAAGGTGCTCACCGGCTCCGGGCTCGGCTGGGCACTCGACGCCATGGACGTCGGGCTCATCTCGTTCGTCATCACGGCGCTTATCGCACAGTGGTCCTTGACCGGGGAACAGGCTTCCTGGATCGCATCAGCGGGCTTCGTCGGCATGGCCGTCGGTGCCGGTGTCGGCGGGCTCCTCGCCGACAGGTTCGGACGGCGCTCGGTGTTTGCTGTGACGCTGCTCGTGTACGGCGTCGCGACGGGGGCGAGCGCCCTCGTCGGCGGGTTGGCCGTGCTCATCGCGCTCCGCGTTGTCGTGGGACTGGGACTCGGTGCCGAGCTGCCCGTCGCGAGCACGTACGTCAGCGAACTGGCGCCGGCCCGCATTCGCGGTCGGGTGATCGTCGTCCTCGAGGCGTTCTGGGCCGTGGGTTGGACGGCAGCCGCGCTCATAGGGTATCTCGTCATCCCCGCCGCAGCAGACGGCTGGCGGTGGGCGTTCGCGCTCGGCGCGATCCCCGCGTTCTACGCCCTCATCGTGCGGTGGGG
>QFPD01000060.1 GCA_003248845.1 Microbacterium sp.
GCCGACGAGTTCTCCGAGCTCCTCGCCGCCAAGCCGGAGTTCGTCGACAGCTTCATCAATATCGGCCGTGTCGGGCGTTCGCTCCAGGTGCACTTGCTGCTGGCATCCCAGCGCCTCGAAGAGGGCAAGCTCCGCGGGCTCGACACCTACCTCTCCTACCGGATCGGCCTGCGCACCTTCTCGGCCGCCGAATCGCGGACGGTCCTCGGCGTCCCCGATGCCTACACGCTCCCTCAGGAGCCGGGCGTCGGATTCCTCAAGGCCGACACCGAGAACCTCATCCAGTTCCGCGCGGCCTACGTCTCCGGCGCGCCGAAGACACGGCGGCGAGCGCTCGGCGCGTCGGTCGCAAAGGGCGGCGCGGGCCGCGCCTCGGACGTCGAGCTCTTCACCGCTCGCGCGCAGCCGCTCGACGAGGCGGATGCCGCGTCGCGGGCGCACGCGGACGACGTGGCCGAGTCGGTGCCGGCCGCCGAGCCCGACGACGCGACCACCTTCCAGATCGCGGTCGACCGGATGTCTGGGCACGGCCCCGCCGCGCATCAGGTGTGGCTGCCGCCGCTGTCGGACCCCGCCTCGCTCGACGCGCTCATGCCCGACCTCGCCGTCGTGGAGGGCCTGGGGCTCGTCTCGACCGCGTGGCGCGAGTCCGGCGCCCTCACGGTTCCCCTCGGCATCGTCGACGTGCCCCTGGAGCAGCGCCGTGAGCGTCTCACCGTCTCTCTCGGCGGAGCAGCCGGGCACGTCGCGATCGTCGGTGGACCGCTCAGCGGCAAGTCCACCTTCGCCCGCACGCTCCTGTCGGCCGTCGCGCTCACCGCGACGCCGCTCGAGGTGCAGTTCTTCGTGCTCGACTTCGGCGGGGGCAGTTTCGCCGGCATGCAGGCTCACCCGCACATCGCCGGCGTAGCCATGCGCACCGAGACCGAAGCCGTCCGACGCACGGTCGCGCAGGTCGAGGCTGTGCTCGACGCGCGCGAGCAGTACTTCCGGGCTCACGGCATCGACTCGATCGACACGTACCGCACGC
This sequence comes from Microbacterium sp., assembly GCA_003248845.1. GTDB lineage: Bacteria > Actinomycetota > Actinomycetes > Actinomycetales > Microbacteriaceae > Microbacterium. The sequence continues at coordinate 1,031 of QFPD01000060.1, forward strand.
GGCGTGCGCAGGGTCTCGTCGACGACGGGTACGGCGACGTCTTCCTCATCGTCGACGGCATGGCGACGCTCCGCGCGGAGTACGACACGCTCGAACCGCGCGTGCAGACGCTCGCCGCCCGCGGCCTCAGCTTCGGCATCCACGTCGTCGTCACCGCGAATCGGTGGCTCGAGATCCGCGCAGGGCTCAAGGACCTCATTCAGACGCGCCTCGAGCTGCGTCTGGGAGATCCGAGCGACTCCGAGATCGATCGCAAGCAGGCGGCCAACGTGCCGTCGGGTGCGCCCGGCCGCGGTCTGTCCAGCGGCAAGCTGCACATGCTCGCGGCGGTGCCGCGCATCGACGGCACCCGGGATGCCGCCCACCTCGTCGATGGGATCGACGACATGATCGCCCGCGTCTCGGCGGCCTGGACGGGCCCGGCCGGTCCCAAGCTGCGCCTCCTGCCGGAGCTCATCACTCTCGACGAGGTGCGCACCGCCGCGAGCGGCGATCCGCAGCTGGACGGACGGATTCTCCTCGGCGTCGACGAGGGAGCACTCGCACCGTTCGGCATCGACCCGCGCCAGGAGCCGCACCTCTATCTCTACGGCGACGCCGGCATGGGGAAGTCCTCGTTCCTGCGCGGGATCGTGCGCGAGATCACCCGCCTCTATCAGCCCAACGAGGCCAAGATCTTCGTCGTCGACTACCGGCGCTCGCTCCTGAGCGACATCCCGGAGGAGTACCTGGGCGCCTACCTCACCTCGCACGAGCTCGCATCGGGAGGCATGAACGATCTCGCCGGCTTCTTCGCGGGCCGGATTCCGGGGCCCGACGTCACCCCGGCGCAGTTGCGCGACCGCAGCTGGTGGAAGGGGGCGGAGGGCTTCATCCTCGTCGACGACTACGACCTCGTCGCGACGAGTCAGGGCAACCCGCTCCAGCCGCTGCAGCCTCTGTTGGCGCAGGCCGCCGATCTCGGCCTGCACGTGATCCTCACGCGCCGGACGGGCGGCGCCAGCCGCGCCGCTTACGACCCGATCATCCAGCGATTCACCGACCTGGGCGCGACCGGCATCCTGCTCGGCGGCAACCCGGAGGAGGGGGCGCTGATCGGCCGGCTCAAGCCCGTGCCGTCGGTTCCCGGCCGGGCCCAGATCGTCAGCCGCGAGCGAGGGCTCGTGACGGCCCAGCTCGCGTCGGTGCCGCCGGAGCACGACTGAGACGACCGCGGACAGCGGTCGGTTACCAGAGGCCGCCTCCCGAGGCAACCATGGATGCCGGAATCGGCATACGGCGTTACCCTGGGACGGAAGCCACCGTTTTTCGACTGTGAGGAGCACCATGAGAGGCAAGATCGGCATCGTCGTCGGGCTCGCCGCGGGGTACGTGCTGGGCACGCGCGCCGGCCGCGAACGCTACGAGCAGATCAAGTCGGGGTTCCTCAAGGTCTGGAACACGGCACCCGTCCAGAAGCAGGTCGGAAGAGTCGCCGAAGCCGGCAAGACCGCGGCGCTCGCCCTGCCGAGCGCGCTGTGGGACGGCGCGGTGAAGGTCACGAAGGCGGCCACGAAGAACGGCACCCCCGGGCAGAAGCTCGATGCCGCGATCAAGGCGGGCAAGGACGCGCAGTCCGATGTCGTCCGGGGCGCGGAGCAGACGGCCGAGGCGGTCGAGAAGGCCGCCGACAAGGCCGTCGCCGACGCGAAGGCCGGCGCTGCGAAGAAGACGACACCGGCGAAGAACGGGCTCGTGAGATGAGCACACCCCGCGGATTCCGCGACCGGGCCGACGACAGTCTGTTCACCCTGCTCGGCGAGATCCCGGAGCTCGTCAAGAACCTCGTCATGGCCGAGATCGACTCGGCGAAGGCGTGGGCCAAGAGCGCGGGCAAGCAGGCGGGTCTCGGCGGCGTCTGGTTCATCGTCGCGCTCTTCTTCCTGTTCTGGCTGATCCCGGCGCTCGGCGCCTTCGCGATCATCGGGCTCGCCTCGTGGATGCCGGCGTGGGCAGCGGCTCTCATCGTCGTCGGGGTGTTCCTCCTCGTCATCGTGGTGACCGCGCTTCTCGGCATCCAGCGATTCAAGAAGCTCGGCAAGAAAGAGAACCCGGTCCAGGCGATCACCGTGGACGCGCGCATCGTGAAGGACGTGGCAGATGAGTATTGAGGTTCCGGTTCCCCGCACGGCCGTCGCGCTCGGGATCACCGATCCCGTCGAGAAGGCGCGAGCGGAGCTCAAGGCAGCACTCGCCGCGATCGAAGAGAAGTCGAACGTCCCCAAGCGCCTGACGCGCGCGACGGACCGCGCTGTGTCGTCCGCGCGCGGGTTCGTGCAGAGCAAACCGGTCGAGGGCGCACTCGCCGTCGCGGGCGTCGCCGTGGCCGTCGGCGTCGCCGTGTGGGGGATCGTGCGTCTGTATACGCGGTGAGCACGAATCACCCCGTCCAGACCCTCCGGCCGTCGCCGACCCCGGCGGGGGTATGCTCGTGTACCAGGCAGTGGCGATGATGCAGAGGCTGCCGACCTGCCGTCCCGAACAGCGTAGCCGCCTATGTCCCGGGCCCGACACGGTCGGACGTGCGTGACCGTGCGACCGACCATGCACCACGAAAGTCGAGCATGAACCACCACCACCAGGCCGCCACGGCCGCGAAGCCCCTCAAGGGGTGGCGCGTGCTCGTGCCGCGCGGTGGTCCGTGGGGGGACTCGGTGGCGGCGACTCTTCGCTCACAGGGCGCGGTTCCGGTGATCGCACCGCTCATCAACTTCGCGCCGTCGACCGATCAGACGACGCTCGAGACGGCTCTGGCCGACCTGGCAGCCGGTGCGTTCGACTGGGTGACCCTCACGAGCGCGACGACGGTCGACGTGCTGTACGCCTATCGCGCGCAGATTCCGACGGCGACGCGCGTCGCCGCCGTGGGTGAGACGACCGCCGCGGCGCTGAGCGCCGTCGGCTACCGCGTCGATCTCGTCCCCGATGAGGACAATTCGGCGGCGGGCATGGCTGCGCAGCTCATCGCGCTCGAGCCCGATCCGCGCCACATCCTCACGCTCCGCAGCGAGATCGCCAAGCCCGTGCTCACCCGACGCCTCACCGAGGCGGGGCACGATGTCCGCAGCGTCGTCGCGTACCGCACCGTGGGCGTGCCGGTCACCGAGCGCATCGCCCACGACGTCGAGACCGGGCGGATCAACGCGATCCTGGTGACGAGCGGGTCGGTCGCGGAGCAGGTGCGCCTGCAGTTCCCCGACATCCCGGCATCCACCATCGTCGCAGCCATCGGGCCGCGGACCGCCAAGGATGCCCGCAAGGCGGGGCTCGGCGTGAACGCCATCGCCCGGGAGCAGACCGTCGATGGCCTCATCGCGGCCGTGCAGAGATTCCCCTTGCCGCACGCGACCGACGAGTTCGCGGTCTGACGGCCTCCCGCACCCCTGTCGAGATCGGATCGTTGCCGGTCCATCCTCCTCGCGGCATGCGCGCGCTGCCAGACTGAGGTGATGGTGACGCTGCTGCTCGACCGGGCCCAGCTGGAGGTCGCGCTCTCGCCCGTCGAGCGTGTGCTCTCCCGACGCAGCGATTCGGTGCGGGTCGACCGCGCGCACATCGGCAAGGTGCAGCTGACCGACGACGCGTGGACGTGGCTGCGCGGAGTGCCGAGCCCCGGCACGCTCGTGCGCGGCACGATCGCGATGGGCACATGGACGTCGGCGAGCGGCGACGACTTCGTCGTGGTGCGCCGCCGCCATCCCGCAGTCGTCATCGATCTCGACGAGGATGCCGCGTTCTCCCGACTCGTTCTCACGACCCGGCACGGCCTCGCGCTCGTCCGCGCGCTGAGGCTGGACGTGCCGGGCGACCAGGACGCGCCCGCCGATGTCACCGAGATCGCCGCGCGGAATCCGCCCCGCCCGCGCGGTGCCGGACGCACACCGCGACCCGCGGCGTCGCCGCGGCCTGCGACGGCCTGACGCCCTCAGCTGACGTCGCGACGCCAGCTGAGCATCCAGCCGAGCGCGAGGAAGACGACGGCGTAGCCGAGCAGCAGCAGGCCGCCTCCCCACCAGGTCAGCGTCGAGCCGCCGCCGGCACCGCCCATCGTGGTGAAGATGCTCGCGCCGACGAGCGCGTCGGACGCGGCACCGGGGAGATACGCGGTGACGTCGCCGAGTCCCTCGACGAAGGTCGCGACGGTGCGCAGGATCGGTTCGATGAACTGCGTGAACGCCAGCACCCCGACGATCGCGGCGACCTGGTTGCGGATGAGCGTGCCCGCGCCGATGCCGATCAGTACCCAGAGCACGAGGGCGATGGCCATGCGACCGATCAACGCCCACGTGTCGGCCGCGCCGAGGCCGGTGTCGAGGCCGAAGGCGGCGAGCAACCCGGCACCCGGGGCGACGGCGGCGACGATCGCGAGCACGGCGTACAGCGCCCCCATGGCGACGCCCGCAACGACCTTGCCGCCGAGCGCGACGCCGCGACGGGGCGTCGCGAGGAACGTGGGCGTGAGCGTCTTGTGGCGGAACTCACCGGTGACCAGCAGGGTGCCGATGAGAAGAGGAAAGACGTACCCGACCGACGTGGCGAGGCTGTAGATGATCGGCGCGATCATGTCGCCGGTCGGTGTCGGGCCGTTCGTCGCCTCGGGGCCGATCGCGCCGGAGGACACGGCGCCGAGCACTCCGGCGAGGCCGCCGGCCGTCACTCCCACGTAGAGGAACAGGATGAGTGCGAGGATCCACCACATCGAGGTGGTGAACTGCTTCGTCAGCTCGGAACTGGTGGCGCGCGCGAGACTCATCGGCCCTCCTCCGCATCGTCGGATGCCGCCGGATCGGACGCGGCGGAGTCCGTCGCGGCGGCAGCGGTGTGGTCGTAGCGGGCGAAGAACGCGTCTGCCTGGTCGTCGGACTCGGTGCGCGGGTGCCCGGCATCCCAGCGGACGGTGTCCTCGGCCGGCGCGATCACAGGATCGTCGAGATCCGGTTCGAAAGCGTGATCGGGTGGGAACTCGGGTTCGGGTTCGGGTTCGGATTCGGGCGCCGGTTCGGGCGCCGGTTCCGGCGTGGTCTCCTGCACCGACGCGTGCACCCGCGTGCCGTTGACGAGGTCGAGGAACACCTCTTCCAGCGCGGGACCCTTGCGCTGCAGGTTCGACAGCGCGATGCCCGCGGCCGCGGCGATCGCGCCGAGCTGAGCGGGCTCGGCGCTGCGGACGGTGAAACCGGTGCGCAGCTGGTCGTAGTCGACGCCTGCGGCGTCGAGCGCCGCCGCGAGGGCGCGCCGGTCGGGGGAGTCGATCACGGTCGAATAGTCGCCGGGCTGCGTCAGCCCCGACATGTCGCCCTGGTAGACGAGGCGCCCGCGGGAGATGATGAGCAGGGCCGACACGGTCTGCTGCACTTCGGCCAGCATGTGCGACGAGACGAGGACCGTCCGGCCCTCCCGCGCGAGCGACCCGAGGAAGCCGCGCAGCCAGCGGATGCCCTCGGGGTCGAGCCCGTTCGCCGGTTCGTCGAGGACCAGCACGCCGGGGTCGCCGAGCAGGGTGTACGCGAGTCCGAGGCGCTGGCGCATGCCGAGCGAGAATCCGCCGACCTTCCGCCCCGCGACATCGGCGAGGCCGACGAGGCCGAGCACCTCGTCGACGCGCCCGTCCGCGATGCCCGCGGCACGCGCGTACACGCGGAGGTGGTTCACGGCCGTGCGGCCCGGGTGGAAGCTCGACGCCTCGAGCGCGGCACCCACGGTGTGCAGGGGGTCGGCGAGGTCGGCGTAGCGCTTGCCGCCGATCGTCGCGGTGCCCGAGGTGGCGCGCACGAGCCCCAGCAGGATGCGCAGGCTCGTGGTCTTGCCGGCTCCGTTCGGCCCGAGGAAACCGGTCACGGTACCCGGCTCCACGCGCGCCGTGAGCCCGTCGACCGCCGGCACCGGCCCGAAGCGCTTGGTCACGTCGGTGAACTCGAGCACGTGTCCGTCGGGCATGGGGGGACCTCTCGTCGGCGGTGGCGTTCTCCCCATCCTGGCGGAAACCTCCGCGCGGCGCGCGTGCCGCGGCCGGGAGAAGCGCAGGTAACGTTGCCCGGGTGAGCACTGCATCCGGCCCGGACGCCCCCGTGGGAGGCGACGTCGAATCCACCGTCCTCGCCCGTACGGGTGATGGTGTCGGCCACCTGACCCTGAATCGGCCGCGCGCCATCAATGCGCTCGACGCCCCGATGATCGGTCTTCTCGCGGAGGCGCTGGATGCCTGGGAACACGACACCGAGGTCTCCATCGTGCTCCTCGACGGCGCCGGCGAGCGTGGATTCTGCGCGGGCGGCGACGTGCGGAGCCTCCGCGAGCAGATCCTGGCGGAGCGCGTCGACCTGACCGCCGGGTTCTTCCGGGCGGAGTACGCCCTGAACGCGCGCATCGCGGAGTACCCGAAACCCATCGTCGCCCTCGCGGACGGCGTCACGATGGGGGGCGGCATCGGCCTCGCGGGGCACGCGGCCGTCCGCATCGTCACCGAGCGCTCACGGCTTGCGATGCCCGAGACGCGGATCGGTTTCACCCCCGACGTCGGAGGCTCGTGGCTCCTCGCGCGCGCGCCTGGTCGGCTCGGTGAATACCTCGCGCTGACCGGCGCGACGATGGATGCCGCGGACGCGATCTTCGCCGGCTTCGCCGACGCGCTCGTCCCGAGTGAGCGTCTGAGCGATCTCGTCGAGGCGCTGCGCACCCGCGCCGACCCCGCCACCCCGGCCGAACTCGTCCTCCTCTTCGATGAGACGCCCGCGCCGTCGGCGCTCGCCGCGGCGCGTGTCTGGATCGACGACGCGTTCTCCGCCGACACCGTCGACGAGATCGTCGCCCGCCTGCGGGCGCGGCCCGAGCCGGAGGCATCCGCCGCCGCCGACACGCTCGACGAGTTGTCGCCGACGGCACTCGCGGTGACCCTCGCGGCCGTGCGATCGGCGCGCGCGCTGCCGAATCTCCGCGCCGCGCTCGCGCAGGAGTACGGGCTCGTGCTGTGGTTCGCGAAGACGCAGCCCGACCTCGTCGAGGGCATCAGGGCGCAGGTGGTCGACAAGGACCACACGCCCGCGTGGCGGCCGGCGACCCGTGCGGCGCTGCGGGACGAGCGGGGCGACATCGGGGTCGCCGCGCTCGCGTACGTCCCCGCGGCGCCGCTCTGGGGCTGAGGCGTGTTCGACTCACCGCTGTCGGCGTCGGCCTACGAGGTCCTCGGCGTCGCGCCCGACGCCACTGACGAGGACCTTCGCAAGGCCTATCGGCTGCGCCTGCGCCAGACCCACCCCGACACCGGCGGCGACGCGGCGCAGTTCGTGCAGGTGCAGCGCGCCTGGGAGCTCGTCGGCACGGAGCCGGCCCGCGCGGCGTACGACCGAGGTCACGGGTTCGGCGCGTCCGCCCCCCAGTACGGTCCGGAAGGGTCCGAGGCGGCGGACGGGGCTGACGGCGGTGGCTGGCGTCCGCCCCGCGCGGCGCACGACACTCGTCCCCGCGCCCGGTCCTTCGGGCAGCCCGGCGGGTGGCGGCGTGAGCGCTACCTCACGCTCATGCGGGAGTGGGTGGGGCGCGGCGCGCAGCTGCCCGACCCCTACGACCCGGCGCTCGTACGCACGGCTCCGCGCGAGCTCAAGCGCCTCCTCGCCGATGCGCTCGCCGAGGAGGCGACTGCCCGCGTCGTCGGGGAGCTCGGAATGGGCTACACGGTGTGGCACGACATCGCCGTCGACCGGCGCGATCCGGGGGTCAAGCTCGACCACATCGTCCTCGGACCGAGCGGTCTCTACGCGATCCTCAGCGAGGACTTCGGCGCGCCGGTGCGGTTGCGGCGCGGCGAGCTCATCGGCGACGGCGTCGACGGTTCCCCGATCGCGGACACCGTCGCGGGGGCGCGCTCGATCGCCCGCGCCGCCCGCGTGCGGTTCAGCGGAGTGATCGTCGTGCTGCCCGACGACGACGTGGCGTCGGCGATCGACGAGATCGGCAAAGTGCGCGGCACGCCTGTGGCGGTCGTCGCGCGCTCTGCTCTGCAGACGATGCTCCGGCGCGGCCTCACGGGTGCGCGCGACATCGGTGGCAAC
>QFPD01000340.1 GCA_003248845.1 Microbacterium sp.
CTACCGGAGCGCCCACCCGCGGGCATGACGAGGTGCTCGCCGGACGCTGCGCGAGGATATTTCTCGGGTGCGCAGGTCGACCCTCGCCTAGCCTGGTCGGTATGACAAGACGTCCGCTCGCGTTCCTGCCCGCCGTCGGGGCCGTCGTTCTCGTCCTCGTGCTCGCAGCCTGCGCGGCCGAGCCGGGCGTGCGTCTCACCGTCGTGCCGACGCCCCCGCCGGGATCGGTGTCGGCGCAGCCCTCGGCGTCGGCGACATCGGCGACACCGATGCCCGCACCGACGTCGACGTCCGAAATCGGCGGTCCAGGCGCGGATGAGGTCGTCATCGGCTGCGCCAGCGGAGTCGCCGCGGTCAACGCCGACGGCGGTTCCTTTCTCGTATCCGAGGACTGTGCCCGCGTCGTTCTCGGCGGCAACAATGTGACGCTGCGCGTGACGGGGGCGTCCGTGGACCAGCTCGTCGTGCAGGGGCAGAGCAACGTGGTCGTCGCCGGTGACGTGACGGGGCTCACGCTCGAGGGACAGGCCAACAGGGTGCAGAGCAGCGCCGCAGGCGCCGTCACCGTGCGCGGCGACGGCAACACCGTCGCGGTGGCAGGCGCCATCGGGACGCTCGAGATCACCGGGGCGAACAACGTCGTTTCGGCTCCCGGCGTCGGGGCGAAGATCGTCCGCGGCGACGGCAATACCGTTCCTTGACTCACCCGTCGCAACAGGGCAGCAGCACGGCTCGCGGCACCGCGCCCAGCAGCAGCATCGGATTGATGTACTGCCCGTCGCGGCGGACCCCGAAGTGGATGGCGCCGATCGTGGCATGACCCCCGGCATCCACCCTGCCCACGTTCCCTCCCGCATCAACCGCATCGCCGATCGCGACCTGTGCGACGACGGGCTCGAGCGTTGTGACGAGCCCCCCGCCGTGGTCGACGGTGACGACTGCGCGTCCAGCGACGGAGCCCGCGAACGCGACGATGCCCGCGGCCGGGCTGCGGACCGCGGTGCCGACGGGGGCAGCGAGATCGATCCCACGATGGCCGGGTCCGTAGTCGTGGGCCGGCGCGACGAACGGCGCGACGACATGCGGCGGCATCACGGGCCAGAGCCACCCCGAGACGGCGTCGTCCGTCGCTGCCGCCGCTTCGGCGGCGATGGGCGGGCTCTCGGCGGCCGCCGACCCGGCCCCTCCCGTGGCCACGGGGGCGACGAGGGCACACAGGGCGACGAGGCGGGCGACGCGCACGAGAATCGCTGACATGCCCCCACTGTGGCGCCAACGCGCGCGGCCCGGAGCGTCGCCCGCGGATCTGTGGATGCCGCACACTATCGGGCCGCTGGGGAGAAGGCGATGACCGCTTGCGAGCGCACCGACTGATACACTGGACGAGCACCCCGCACGTCGGGGTGACTACGCGTGCCCAGAGCGCCGGTCGGATCCGTCCGATGGCGCGGCATCCACACCCAGAGGTCTCACCGCGCAAGCGGCGTGCGGGCGTGGGCCGGGCACCAGGTGCATCGGCCGATCGGTCGAGCGAACAACCCAGAACAAAGGAGAACGGCCATGGCCGTCGTCACCATTCGCCAGCTGCTCGACAGCGGCGTCCACTTCGGACACCAGACCCGTCGGTGGAACCCGAAAGTCAAGCGCTTCATCCTGACGGAGCGCTCCGGCATCCACATCATCGACCTGCAGCAGTCGCTGGGGTACATCGACAAGGCGTACGAGTACGTCCGTGAGACCGTCGCCCACGGCGGCACGGTCCTGTTCGTCGGTACCAAGAAGCAGGCGCAGGAAGTCATCGCCGAGCAGGCCACGCGCGTCGGGCAGCCTTACGTCAACCAGCGCTGGCTCGGTGGCCTCCTCACCAACTTCCAGACGGTGTCGAAGCGGCTTGCGCGCATGAAGGAGCTCGAGGAGCTCGACTTCGACAACCCCGCCGACTCGGGCTTCACCAAGAAGGAGCTCCTGCTCAAGAAGCGCGAGCTGGACAAGCTGCACAAGTCGCTCGGCGGCATCCGCAACCTCCAGAAGACGCCGTCGGCGATCTGGGTCGTCGACGCGAAGCGCGAGCACCTCGCGATCGACGAGGCCAAGAAGCTCGGCATCCCCGTGATCGGCATCCTCGACACGAACGCCGACCCCGACGAGTTCCAGTTCCCGATCCCGGGTAACGACGACGCGATCCGCTCGGTGGGCCTGCTCACGCGCATCATCGCCGACGCTGCGGCTGAGGGTCTCATCCAGCGCCACAACCCGACCGACGAGGCCCCCGAAGCCGAGCCGCTCGCCGACTGGGAGCGTGAGCTCCTCGAGGCTCCCGCCGTCGAGGTCGTCACCGACGTCGCCGAGGTCGAGACCATCGCGACCGAGTCGGCCGCCGACGAAGCGGGCGCTGAGGCCAAGGCCGAGGGCGACG
>QFPD01000341.1 GCA_003248845.1 Microbacterium sp.
GCCCTTGCCGCTCTCGCCGGGCGGCAGCCCGTCGACGACGAACGCAAACCGCTGCTGGCCCGCGGGCGCACCGGCCACCGGCTCCGGCAACGGCAGCGCCCATTGCGCGGTGGGCCCTTCGGCGAACAGCACGGGCGTCGAGCCCGCGGGTGCAGCCACGTCGACAACAACCTTGGGCTTCGATCCGTCCTCGCGACGCACCGCGCGGACCGTGATCGGGCGGCGCACACGGAGGTCGAAGCGCTCCTCGTACTCCGCGAAATACACCGGCAGGACGTCGCGCGCCGATGCGGCGGGATCCGCCGGCGGCACGGGGAAGCCCGGGAGTTCGTGGATGCCGTTGACCGTCGCCATCTTGAGCGACGCCCACCGGTGTTGCCAGGCCCCGCCGGGGGCTTCGTCGTGGTCGATGACGACGAACGTCGGGCCGGGGCCGCCGGGGCGGGGGAGTACCCGCGCCGGCGAAGGTGATACGCGGCCGAAAGCCCCGCCTGACCGGCGCCGATCACGACGACGTCGACCGGTTCGGGGTGCACGCCGGATGCAACCGTGGGCGGTGCGTCGATGTTCCGCGCTTCTCGCAATTCGTCGGCGCAGATCGTCGCTCCCACGGGGTGAAGCGACGATCTGCGCCGACCTCGTGATGGTCGGATGCCCGACCGGCGCGATGTCGGCGGCACGCCGTAGGCTGGTCGGGTGACCACAGCCCTCTACCGCCGCTACCGGCCCGAGTCGTTCGGCGAGATGATCGGGCAGTCGCAGGTCACCGACCCGCTCATGACGGCGCTGCGCAGCGACCGCGTCGGTCATGCCTACCTCTTCAGCGGTCCGCGCGGGTGCGGCAAGACGACGTCCGCCCGCATTCTCGCCCGCTGCCTGAATTGCGCACAGGGGCCGACCGACACCCCGTGCGGGACGTGCGACAGCTGTGTCGAGCTCGGCCGTGGGGGAGGCGGCTCGCTCGATGTCGTCGAGATCGACGCGGCATCCCACAACGGTGTCGACGATGCGCGCGATCTGCGCGAACGCGCGATCTTCGCTCCGGCGCGCGACCGCTTCAAGATCTTCATCCTCGACGAGGCGCACATGGTCACGCCGCAGGGGTTCAACGCCCTGCTGAAGCTCGTCGAGGAGCCGCCCGACCACGTCAAGTTCATCTTCGCGACGACCGAGCCTGAGAAAGTCATCGGCACGATCCGCTCGCGCACGCACCACTACCCCTTCCGGCTCGTCGCGCCCGCCGCGATGCTCGCCTACGTCGAGGAGTTGTGCACGCAGGAGGGCGTCCAGGTCGAACCCGGCGTGCTCCCGCTCGTCGTGCGGGCGGGCGGTGGGTCGCCCCGCGACACGCTGTCGCTGCTCGACCAGCTCATCGCCGGCTCCGAGGCGGGTGCGGTGACATACGCGCGTGCGGTCGCGCTGCTGGGATACACGCACGCGGAACTTCTCGACGAGGTCGTCGGCGCCTTCGGAGCGTACGACGCCGGAGCAGCCTTCGCCGCCGTCGATCGCGTCGTGCAGACCGGTCAGGACCCGCGCCGCTTCGTCGACGACCTGCTCGAGCGCCTGCGCGACCTCATCATCATCGCCGCGACCGGCGAGGGGGCATCGGCTGTGCTGCGCGGCATCCCCGCCGACGAGCTCAAACGCATGTCGCAGCAGGCAGCCGCGTTCGGCGCCGAGCGGCTCTCACGCATTGCCGACCTCGTCGTCGGCACGCTCGACGATATGTCGGGCGCGACGTCGCCGCGCCTGCAGCTCGAACTGCTTGTGGCGCGCGTCCTGGCGTCGACGGCGACGGATGCCTCGGCTCCCGTCGCCGCGCCGGGCCCGCCCGCCGCCGCTGCGGCCGCTCCACCTGCTCCTCGCGTGCAGAGCTCCGAGACGGCGTCCGCCGTTCCCCCCGCCGAGCCGCGCGTCGACACACCGCCCGTTCCGGCCCTCCCTCCGGCCGCGCCCGCCACGTCCCCCGCGCCCGCGGGTCCCGTGACGTTCGACAGACTGCGTGACGCGTGGCCCGAGATCCTGCGGAATCTCGAGCAGGTGAGCCGCACCTCGTGGATGCTCGCGACCGGCGCGACCCCGATCGGCTACGGCGACGAGGTGCTGACGCTGAGCTTCCGCAGCGCGAGCGATGTCGCCGCGTTCAAGAAGCTCGCCGGGGGCAAGGGACCGAGCGAGGACCTGCGGGGGGCGATCCTCGGAGTGCTCGGCGAAGTGCTCATCACAGCCGGCGTCATCGCGCTGCTCTATGTCAGCTGGCAGATGTGGATCGGCGACTGGATCATCGGCGCCGAGAAGCACAAGGAGGCAGCGCGCGTTGCCAAGCTCGCGGGCGATCGCTACAGGGAGTCGCCATCCGCGGATGCGGCGAACAGAGTCGTATGGTGCGCGGCGGCGCTTCCGGAAGGCA
>QFPD01000061.1 GCA_003248845.1 Microbacterium sp.
CCCCGGACGGGCGCGAACTGCACCGCGTGAGCGACGAGGCCAAGGATCAGTCCTACGTACTCGTCGTGCTCACCGCCGACCAGCTCGCACACACCTACTTCCCGCTGGGATCGACCCCTTCAAAGGCTGTCGTTCGGGCCGAGGCCGCGGCGCGCGGGCTCACCGTTGCTCAGAAACCCGACAGCCACGACATCTGCTTCATCCCCGATGGCGACACCCGTGGCTGGCTCGCAGAGAAGGTCGGCGCGCAGACGGGCGAGATCGTCGACCGGTCGGGAGCTGTTGTCGGCCGTCATGACGGGGCGCACGCCTATACGGTCGGCCAGCGTCGCGGGCTGTCTCTCGGCATTCCCGCGCCCGACGGCAAGCCGCGCTTCGTGCTCGAGGTGCGTCCCGTCTCGAACACGGTCGTCGTCGGTCCCAAAGAGGCGCTCGCAACCGCCCGGATCGCGGGAGAGCGATTCACATGGGCGGGGCGGACCCCGGCATCCTCGTCGTTCGACTGCCACGTGCAGATCCGCGCTCACGCCGAGCCCGTGCCCGCGCGCGCCGAGATCGATGCGGATGGGGTCACGGTGGTGCCCTCTGTGCCGTTCGAGGGCGTCGCACCCGGCCAGACAGCCGTCCTCTACGACGGCACGCGCGTCATCGGACAGTTCACGATCGACCGGACGGTCTCCGCGGTTCCGCTGCCCGCCTGAAGTCACCCCATCGCCTTCTCCCCATCCCGTGGATCTCGCGATGTCTCCACAGATCGCCGACGCGCACCGGCGTCAGTCCTCTCTCGCACCTACCGTGACGGGAACGACGCGGAGGTGCGGGATGGAGACGAGAGGCGGGCGCGGCCGAGCGCGCCGAGGGTGGTGGGCCGTGGCCGGCGGCGCGGTGATCGTCGTCGGCGCTCTGGCCGGAGTGAGTCTCGTCGGCGCGGGTGATCAGTCGTCGTCCGCGATCGCGGAGCGTGCGAGCCGTTTGGCCGCGGTGAACGGCGACGAACAGGTCGGCTACGACGACGGCGTGGTGTCGACACCGTGCTTCTCGTTCACACAGCCCGATATCGGCACTCCGTGGATGCTCGTGGCCGGCACACGCGGGTGCGCGGTCGCGCTCATGCCGCGGGGAGGCGACATGCTCACCGAGTTCCACGTGCGCGGACGGACCGGCAGCGGGACGGTCGAGGACGTGCTGAACGACGCGGTGGTTCGGGCACGGGACGCGGGTGAGCCGGTCGAGCGCGCCGAGGTCGTGGTGATCGCGGGGCGCGACGTCGGGGTGATGTTCCAGACGACCAGGGACGGCCTTCGCGTCGCCACCTACCTCGTTCCGATCCCGGCTGTGGCTTCGCGCGACGGGGCGCCGGTCGCCGTCGTCGACATCGGCGCGCTCATCAGTCCGTGGCACGATGACGTCGTCACCCGCATCATCGGATCGCTGCCGGGTGCCCGCGAGGCCCCGGATGTCGGAGGCGGTTCGTAGACTGAGGCGGTGGCACCGACACCGGAATCCGAGCTGACACTCGCGCAGGCGCACGACGAGGCCGAGCGCCTCACGGACAAGATCGTCGGAGCCCGCGACGCGTACTACGGCCGCGATGCCGAGATCGTCGACGACGCGACCTACGACGGGTGGATGCGGCGGCTCGAGCACCTCGAGGCCCTGTATCCCGAGCTGCAGGGGCAGGACTCGCCGACACTGAGCGTCGGCGCGGCCGAGTCGACGATGTTCGCCCCCGTCGAGCACGCCGAACGCATGCTGAGTCTCGATAACGTGTTCTCTCCCGACGAGCTTCGAGACTGGTGTGTCAAGACGCAGGGCTCGGCGGGCCGTCCGGTGCGGTGGCTGCTCGAACTCAAGATCGACGGACTCGCGATCAGTCTGCGGTACGAGCGCGGCGTGCTCGTCTCCGCCGCGACGCGCGGCGACGGACGGGTGGGCGAGGATGTCACGGTGAACGCGGTGCGGGTGGCGGGTATCCCCACCCGACTGGTCGGCGACGGGCATCCCGACGTCGTCGAAGTGCGCGGCGAGGTCTATATTCCGGTTGCGGCATTCGATGACCTCAATCGTCTCCAGGCTCGGATGCGCGAACGAGTCGTCGACGACATGCGCGCCCGCGGCGTCGACGAGGAGCGGGCGGAGCGCAGCGCCGCCCGGAGGTTCCCGGCGTTCGCCAATCCGCGCAACGCGGCCAGTGGAGGTCTTCGACAGCAGCTCGACAAGAAGGGCGGACTCGAACTCCAGGCGGGGCAGGCCCGGCTCGATTCGCTGCGACTGCTCGTTCACGGCATCGGCGCGTGGCCGGATCCGCCCGTGGACTCGCAGAGCGAGGTCTACGAATTGCTTGCGGCGTGGGGTCTCCCCACGAGTCCGTACTTCCGGACGTCGGAGACAGTGGACGGCGCCGACGGAGTGCTCGATTACGTTGCGCACTACGGCGAGCATCGTCACGACGTCGAGCACGAGATCGACGGGGTCGTCGTGAAGGTCGACGAATTGGCTCTGCACGACGAACTCGGCGCCACGAGCCGCGCCCCGCGCTGGGCGATCGCCTACAAGTACCCTCCGGAGCAGGTGAACACGAAGCTGCTCGACATCGTCGTCTCGGTGGGTCGGACGGGGAGGGCGACGCCCTTCGCCGTGATGGAACCTGCGCTCGTCGCCGGTTCCGTCGTCCGGCAGGCGACCCTCCACAATCAGGACGTCGTGAAGGCGAAAGGAGTCCTGATCGGCGATACGGTCGTGCTCCGCAAGGCCGGGGATGTGATCCCCGAGGTGCTGGGCCCCGTCGTCGAGCTGCGCGACGGGACGGAGCGAGCCTTCGTCATGCCCGCGCACTGCCCGTCCTGCGGGACGCCGCTCGCGCCGTCGAAGGAAGGCGACATCGATCTGCGCTGCCCGAACACCCGTTCGTGTCCGGCGCAGGTTCGGGGGCGCGTCGAGCACATCGGCTCGCGGGGCGCTCTCGACATCGAGGCACTCGGCGAGGTGACGGCGGCCGCGCTGACGCAACCGACCGTGCCGACTGAGCCGCCGCTCGAGACCGAGGCCGGGCTGTTCGACCTCACGCTCGAAGAACTCGTGCCGATCGAGGTCATCGTCCGCGACGCGGAGACCGGCGAGGAGAAGATCGACGAGAAGACCGGGATGCCGGTGCGTCGTGCTCCGTTCCGGCGCAACCCGTCACCCGCCGAGAAGAAAGACGGCATGACGGGGCCGCAGCCGTCGGCACAGGCGTTGACGCTGCTGGCGGAGCTCGAGAAGGCGAAGACGAAGGATCTCTGGCGCTTCATGGTGGCGCTGAACGTCCGGCATGTGGGGCCGGTCGCCGCCCGCGCGCTCGCGCAGTGGTTCGGTTCCGTCGCGGCGATTCGCGCCGCGAGCCGTGACGAGCTCGCGGCGGTCGAGGGCGTCGGCGGCATCATCGCCGACTCTGTCCTCGAGTGGTTCGAGATCGAGTGGCATCGCGACATCGTCGCACGCTGGTCCGCCGCCGGCGCTCGGCTCGAGATTCCGGGGCACCCCGGACCGGGAGCGGCCGTTGCTGCCGGGGGAGTGCTCGAGGGGCTGACCGTCGTGGCGACCGGATCGCTCGAGGGCTACACACGCGAAGGGGCACAGGAGGCGATACTTGCGGCGGGCGGCAAGGCCGCGTCGAGCGTCTCGAAGAAGACCGATTTCGTCGCCGCCGGTCCGGGAGCGGGTTCGAAGCTCTCGAAAGCCGAGGACCTCGGCATCCGTATCATCGACGCCGCGCAGTTCCGCATCCTCGTCGAACAAGGCCCCGCCGCGCTCGACGCGCTCGACCCGGACGCGGGCTGACCGCTCTCAGCGGTCGGGCTGGGTGAGCGCGAGGAGCGACTCGCGCACTTGGCGACGCAGAACCTTGCCGATGAGCGACGTCGGGAGCTCGTCCACGACGAAGATCCGGCGCGGCACCTTGTAGGGCGTCAGGATGCCGCGCGCGAACTCGCGAATCGCCTCGACGTCGACGTCCCTCGTCCCGTCGAGCACGACAGCGGCGACGACCTCTTCTCCGGAGTGCTCGCTCGGAAGGCCCACGACAGCGGCGTCCACGACATGGGGGTACTGGCGAAGAGCGTTCTCGACCTCGGTGGGGGCCACGTTGAATCCGCCGGTGATGATGAGTTCCTTGATGCGGTCGACGATGCGCACGAACCCCTCCTGGTCGATCTGCACGATGTCACCGGTGCGGAACCAGCCGTCGACGAGCACCTCCTCAGTCGCCTCGGGCTTGCCGTAGTACCCCTGGAAGACCTGCGGTCCGCGCACGACGAGTTCGCCGCGTTCGCCTTCGGGCACGTCGCGTGTCGGATCGTCCGGGTCGACGACGCGGCACTCCGTACCCGGAAGCGGCAGGCCCACCGTGCCGGGCTTGCGGTTCGGGGCGACCGGATTCGCCATGAGCACGGGGGAGCACTCGGACAGGCCGTAGCCCTCGACGAGGTAGCCGCCGGTTGCCGCTTCGAACGGGACGACCAGCTCGTGCGGCAGCGCCATCGCCCCCGAGATCGCGATCTCCGTGCCGGCGAGCGACACACCCTCCGCCTGCGCCGCCTTCAGAAGGCGGTCCGCGATCGGCGGGACGAGCGGCAGGAACGTCGCCGGATGCTTCTTGGTGACCTCGAGGACCATCGCCGGTTCGAACCGGGGAAAGAGCACGAGACGTGCCCCCATCGACATCGCGAAGGTGAGGCACAGGGTGAGGCCGTACGCGTGGAACATCGGCAGCACGGCATACACCACGCAGCCCTCGCCGCGGCGGATCGACGGCACCCACGCCTGTGCCTGCCGGGCGTTGGCCAGGAGATTCCGGTGTGTCAGCACGGCGCCTTTGGGCGTGCCCGTCGTACCACTCGTGTACTGGATGATGGCGACGTCGTCGGTCGCGGGGCCGGGGAAGGATGCCGACAGCTTCGGCACCGCGAGGAGCTTCTCCCACGGGGTGGCTCCGCTCGTGCGCGTCGTGAGCGCGTCGCGCGATTCGCGCGCCTTCGCGATCGGCAGGCGCAGCGCGAGGCGCAGGGAGAGCGGCATGGCACGGGTCACGTCGACGCTGACGAGGTTCTCCACGGCCAGGTCTGCGGGGAACTCCTGCACGGTGTGGACGACCTTGCTCCACACGATCGCCGTCTTGGCGCCGTGATCCTCGAACTGCTTGCGCAGTTCCCGCGGGGTGTAGAGCGGATTGTGCTCGACGGCGATCGCGCCGAGCCGCAGGATCGCGTAGAACGCGACGATGTGCTGCGGACAGTTGGGCAGAACGATCGCGACGGTGTCGCCCTTTCCGACTCCGAGCGCCTTCAACGCCGCCGCTGCGTGTTCGACGGCATCCATCAGCTCCCGATAGGTCATTTCGCGGCCGAAGAACTGCAGCGCGGGCGCATCGGGGTAGTCGCGCGCGGACGACGCGACGATGTCGAGGAGCGAGCCCGTAACCGCGGGGAGATCGGCGGGGACCCCCTCGGCGTAGCTGCGGATCCAGGGGCGCGGAGGGTCGTACGTGCTCACGCGTGCCAGCCTAGCCGTGGGCACACGGGCACGGGAGGGTGCTGAGCGCCCAACTAGACTGTCGTGGTGTCTGAAATCACCCCCGATCTCGTCCGCCATCTCGGCGTGCTGGCCCGCATCCAGCTCGACGACCGCGAAGTGGAGCGCCTGACCGGCCAGCTCTCCGCGATCGTCGACAACATCGCGAAGGTGTCGGAGGTCGCAACTCCCGACGTGCCCGCGACGAGCCACCCGATCCCGCTCGAGAACGCCTTCCGTCCCGACGTCGTGGGCGGCATGCTGACCGTCGAGCAGGTGCTCCAGAACGCTCCGGATGCCACGGACGACCGTTTCAAGGTCACGGCGATCCTCGGGGAGGAGCAGTGAGCGACATCATCCGACTGACCGCCGCGGACCTCTCCGCGAAGTTGAGTGTCGGCGAGGTGTCGTCGGTCGAGGCGACTCAGGCCCACCTCGACCGCATCGCCGCCGTCGATGGCGACGTGCACGCCTTCCTGCACGTGAGCGATCACGCTCTCGAGGTCGCGGCGGACATCGACCGCCGCCGCGCCGCAGGAGAGCAGCTCGGATCGCTCGCCGGCGTGCCCATCGCGATCAAGGACGTGCTGGTCACGACCGACATGCCGTCCACGAGCGGATCGAAGATCCTCGAGGGCTTCCTCTCGCCGTACGACGCGACGGTCGTCGCGCGCTCGCGTGCGGCCGGCCTCGTGCCGCTCGGCAAGACCAACATGGACGAGTTCGCGATGGGCTCGTCGACCGAGCATTCCGCGTACGGACCGACGCGCAACCCGTGGGACCTGGACCGGATCCCCGGTGGCTCCGGTGGTGGCTCGGCCGCCGCGGTCGCGGCATTCGAGGCCCCGATCGCGCTCGGTTCCGACACCGGTGGCTCGATCCGCCAGCCCGCGCACGTGACGGGAACTGTGGGCATGAAGCCCACGTACGGCGGCGTCAGCCGCTTCGGCGCGATCGCGCTGGCCTCGTCGCTCGACCAGGTCGGTCCCGTCTCGCGGACTGTGCTCGATTCGGCGCTCCTGCACGACGTCATCGGCGGGCACGACCCGAGTGACGCGACGTCGCTCGAGGACGCCTGGCCGTCGTTCGCCGCTGCCGCGCGCGAGGGTGCGACCGGCGATGTGCTCAAGGGGCTCAAGGTCGGCATCATCCGGGAGTTGCCCGACTCCGGGTTCCAGGCGGGCGTCTCCGCCTCGTTCCGCGCCTCGCTGGCTCTTCTGGAGGCCCACGGCGCCGAGATCGTCGAGGTCAGCGCTCCGCACTTCGAGTACGGCGTCGCCGCGTACTACCTCATCCTCCCCGCCGAGGCGTCGAGCAACCTGGCGAAGTTCGACTCGGTCCGCTTCGGGCTGCGTGTGGATGTCCCCGGCGGCACCGTCGAGGACGTCATGGCGCGCTCGCGCGAGATCGGCTTCGGCGACGAGGTGAAGCGTCGCATCATCCTCGGCACGTACGCGCTCTCCGCGGGCTACTACGACGCCTACTACGGGAGCGCGCAGAAGGTGCGCACGCTGATCCAGCGCGATTTCGACGCGGCGTTCGCCGGTGTCGATGTGATCGCCACGCCCTCCGCGCCGACGACGGCGTTCCGGTTGGGGGAGAAGATCGACGACCCGCTGCAGATGTATCTCAACGACGTCACGACGATCCCGGTGAACCTCGCGGGCGTTCCCGGCATCTCGATCCCCTCGGGTCTCGCCGAGGAGGACGGCCTGCCGGTCGGCATCCAGTTCATCGCGCCCGCGCGCGAGGATGCGCGCCTGTACCGAGTGGGGGCGGCGCTCGAAGCGCTGCTGGTGGATTCATGGGGTGGTCCGCTGCTGGACCGCGCGCCCCGACTGGGAGGGAACCTCTGATGGCGAAGGTCGCACTCATGGACTTCGACGAGGCGCTCCAGCGCTTCGAGCCCGTGCTCGGCTTCGAAGTGCATGTCGAGCTCAACACAGAGACGAAGATGTTCTCGGCGGCGGCCAACCCCGCGCACGAGCGCAACCACGGCGCGGCGCCGAACACGCTCGTCGCCCCGGTCGACATGGGTCTGCCCGGCTCGCTGCCGGTCGTCAACGAGCAGGCCGTGCGCTATTCGATCTCTCTCGGCCTCGCGCTAGGCTGCTCGATCGCGCCGTCGAGCCGGTTCGCGCGCAAGAACTACTTCTACCCCGATCTCGGTAAGAACTACCAGATCAGTCAGTACGACGAGCCGATCGCGTTCGAAGGCCAGGTCGAGGTCGAACTCGCCGACGGCACGACGTTCGACATCCCGATCGAGCGCGCGCACATGGAGGAGGATGCCGGAAAGCTCACCCATATGGGCGGGGCGACCGGCCGTATCCAGGGCGCCGAATACTCGCTCGTCGACTACAACCGTGCCGGCGTCCCGCTCGTCGAGATCGTCACGA
This sequence comes from Microbacterium sp., assembly GCA_003248845.1. Lineage (GTDB taxonomy): Bacteria > Actinomycetota > Actinomycetes > Actinomycetales > Microbacteriaceae > Microbacterium. The sequence goes on from QFPD01000061.1 coordinate 7,947, forward strand.
AGCCCATCTTCGGTGCGGAGCATCGCGCACCGGAGCTCGCCGCTGCCTACGTGCGGGCGATCCGCGACATCGTGATCGGCCTCGGGATCTCCGAGGCGCGCATGGAGCGCGGCAACCTCCGCTGCGATGCGAACGTGTCGCTGCGCCCGCGCGGGCAGGAGAAGCTCGGCACGCGTACGGAGACCAAGAACGTCAACTCCATGCGATCGGTCGAGCGCGCGGTCCGCTACGAGATCCAGCGGCAGGCGGCGATCCTCGCAGCGGGCGGATCGATCACGCAGGAGACGCGGCACTGGCACGAGGACACCGGGACCACATCGCCCGGGCGGCCGAAGTCGGATGCCGATGACTACCGCTACTTCCCCGAACCCGACCTGCTGCCGGTCGCTCCGTCGGCCGAGCTCGTCGAAAGTCTGCGGGCCGCGCTCCCTGAGCCGCCCGCGGCCCGGCGTCGGCGACTCAAGGCCGACTGGGGCTTCACGGACCTGGAGTTCCAGGACGTCGTCAACGGGGGGCTGCTGAACGAAGTCGAGGCGACCGTCGCGGCGGGGGCCGCACCTGCCGCCGCCCGCAAGTGGTGGACGGGGGAGATCACCCGCCTGGCGAACGCCGAGGGTGTCGAAGCAGGATCGCTCGTGTCGCCGGCATCCGTCGCCGACCTGCAGAAGCTCGTCGACGTCGGCACGCTCACCGACAAGCTGGCACGCCAAGTGCTCGAGGGCGTCATCGCGGGGGAGGGCACTCCGCAGGAGGTCGTCGATGCTCGCGGGCTCGCGGTCGTCTCCGACGACGGCGCGCTCATCGCCGCGATCGACGAGGCGTTGGCCGCACAGCCCGATGTGCTCGCGAAGATCCGCGACGGCAAGGTGCAGGCGGCGGGCGCCGTCATCGGTGCGGTCATGAAGGCGATGCGCGGTCAGGCGGATGCTGCCCGCGTGCGGGAGCTCGTGCTGGAGCGTGCGGCGCAGTAGTGCTCCCGATCCTCCCTCGCGTCCGTGTCGGTGGTGTGGGGGAGGATGGACGCATGGGGCGGGGTGACGGCAGTGGACGGCGGGTGTCGCCGGCCGACGCCGACGACACCGGCACGAGGATCCTTCACGTCGACATGGACGCGTTCTACGCGTCGGTGGAGGTGCTCGAC
>QFPD01000062.1 GCA_003248845.1 Microbacterium sp.
CAGTGAACGGCCTCAATCGCACATACCCCCTCGAAGCAGGGCTTGACGAGCGGCTGACTGCCGCCGTGACGTCGGGGGCGCTACGTGCCACGAGCTCGTATGCCGAGGCGATTCCCACCGCCGAGGTCGTCGTCGTCGTCGTCCCGCTGGTCGTGGACGAGTCGACAGGCGAGCCTGACTTCTCGTTGTTGGATGCCGCGAGCCGCAACATCGCCGCCCACCTCGCGCCGGGATCGATGGTCGTGTACGAGACGACGCTTCCGGTCGGCACGACCCGCACGAGGTGGAAGGCGACCCTGGAGGCCGGCTCGGGACTCGTCGAGGGGCGGGACTTCGATCTTGCATACTCGCCCGAGAGGGTCTTCTCGGGACGGATCTTCCTCGACCTGCGCCGATACCCGAAGCTCGTCGGTGGACTGTCGGATGCGGGGCGTGCGCGCGTCCGCGCGTTCTACGAGGCTGTGCTCGAGTTCGACGAGCGCCCCGACCTGCCCCGCCCGAACGGGGTCTGGGACCTCGGCTCGGCGGAGGCGGCAGAGATGGCGAAGCTCGCCGAGACGACGTATCGCGATGTCAACATCGGTCTCGCGAATCAGTTCGCGATCTTCGCGGGGGATCACGGCATCGACGTGCATCGCGTCATCGAGGCGTGCAACTCGCAGATCTTCAGCCACATCCATCGGCCGGGCATCGCTGTCGGCGGTCACTGCATACCGGTATACCCGCGACTGTATCTGTCGACCGACCCAGGTGCCGACATCGTGCGCACGGCGCGTGAGTACAACGAGGGGATGCCCGAGCGACTGGTCGCCAGGGCGGGAGATCTGCTGGGACCGCTTACGGGGCTGACTGCCGTCGTCCTCGGTGCCGCGTATCGCAACGGCGTGAAGGAGACCGCGTTCTCCGGGGCGTTCCCGACGGTTCTCGCGCTGGTCAATCGCGGAGCGGACGTCTTCGTCCACGACCCGCTCTACTCCGATGACGAATTGCGCGCGCTCGGGTTCGAGCCCTACACCCTGGGGCAGCCGGTCGATCTCGCTGTGATCCAGACCGACCACTCGTCCTACCGCCACCTCACCCCGAGCGATCTTCCGGGCATCCGACTTCTCGTCGACGGACGCGATGTGACCGACGCGGGCATCTGGGCGGGCACACCGCGCATCGCGATCGGCGTCGGCACGGCATGAGCCCATCAGCCGGTCATCCGATCTGGCGGAAGATGTTCCAGCCCCAGCCGACCGCTGTGCCCGATATCCAGCTGCCGCGCCCGTCTCCCGCGTAGAGCAGGATCGTGCCGTCTCCCGCGCGCGCCAGGACGTCTGCCGTGCCATTGCCGTCGAAGTCGCCGGGGCCGAAGACCGAGCTGAATGCGTGCCAGCCGTACCCGATCTGGCGGGGCATGCCCCACGACCAGTTCCCCAGGGTGGGATACACCCACAGTGTGCCGTTGGGTTGGCGGGCGATGATGTCTCCGCGGGAGTCGCCTGTGAAGTCCCCCGCGTTGAAGACGACGTCCGTCATCGCCCAGCCGTTGCCGATCTTGTAGCCACCGCCCAGCCAGTCGCCACTGGCGTTGGCCACATACAGCAGAAGGTCGCCGCCAGCGGTTCGACCGGTGACGTCCGGGATGCGGTCGCCGTTGAAGTCGATGCCGCCGATCAGCTGAGAGAACATGTTCCAGCCGTTTCCGATCCGCGTCGGCCCCGAAAACCCTCCGCGACCGTTGCCCGAGAACAGTGACAGATCGCCGTTCGACTCGACGCGGGCGAGATCGGGCCGTCCGTCGCCTGTGAAGTCGCCGAGCGTAGTGAAGGTCGACCATCCGCCCGAGATCGTCGACGAGCTCTTCCAGCTCGACGCGCCGTTGCCGGTATAGACCATGAGGTCACCGGTCGAGGTCGCGGCGAGCACATCGGCGTAGGCGTCGCCGTCGACATCTCCCGCGCCGGCGGAAGGCGTGCGCACGGGTGACCTCGTCCCGAAGATCTGCACCCAGTAGGTGCGGTAGCACGAGCCCGTCGCGAAGTCGACGCCGAGCCCGGTGTAAGAGCGGTTGAGGATGTTCGCGCGGTGGCCGGACGAGCCCATCCACGACGCCATCGCGTCGGAGGCGCTACTCTGACTCGCCGCGATGTTCTCACCCGTGGATCGCCACCCGGCGAGTGCGGTGCGCTCGGAACGCCAGCTCGACGAGCTGTGGCCGAACGTGCACGAGGTGGCCATGTAGCGTGCCCACTCGCCGGCCGCGGCGTCGAGCGCGGCGTAGCTCACGAGGGCGGGAAGGCCCGCCTTCGGGCGCTCGGCGTTGGTGAGGTCGAAGACCGCACGGGCCGCGCCACCTGCCGCCTGCGCGGGTGTTGGCGCGACGACGATCAGCGCACCGACGAGGGCGGTGACCAGCAGAAGCACGCGGGCATGGGAGAGCACGTCGAGCCAGGGGGGGGCGGGTATGTTCCAGACCATAGCGACACGGGCCCGCTCTGCAACCACCCGAGGTCAGAAATACGCGCCCAGCGACTCCATCGCGTCGGCGGTCACCAGTCCCGTCGCCTCGAGCTTGGACAGATCCAGCACGCTGCTGCGGGGGCGGGGTGCGACGGGTCGAGCTGTCGTGGCGAAGTACTCCTCGGTCGACACCCCCGTCACACGTACGGCATCATGGCCCGAGAGCTCGTACACGGCGCGCGCGATATCGGCCCATGTCGTCGGTGCGCCGCCACCCGTGAGGTTGTAGGCGCCGAAGGGAGCCTCGGTCGAAAGAAGGTGCCGGATGCCGCGCGCGATGTCTTCGGTGAACGTCAGCCGTCCGATCTGGTCGTCCACGACCTTCGGACCGATGCCGCGCTCCGCGAGGGAGGCCATCGTGCGCACGAAGTTGCTCCCATCGCCGATCACCCAGCTGGTCCGGACGATGTAGTGACGGGGGACGGTCGACACGATGGCGTCACCGGCGGCCTTCGTCTGCCCGTACACGCCGAGGGGCGAGATCGGATCGTCCTCGCGGTAGGGCCGCTCGGAGGTCCCGTCGAAGACGTAGTCGCTCGACACGTGCACGAGGGTGATGCCGTTCTCGGCGGCGACGCGCGCGAGGGCGGCGACGCCGGTGACGTTTGCCGCCCAGGCATCCTTTCGGCCCTCGGCCGTTTCGGCGAGGTCGACCTTGGTGTAGGCGGCCGCGTTGATGATGGTGCCGTAGTCGCGCCACCGCCGCGCGCCGGCGATACCCGGTGCGGAGAGATCGAGCGCCGCGCGGTCGGCGTATTCGATGTGCGCGGCGTCGCCGTATTCGGCGCGCAGCGCCCGACCGAGCTGGCCGTTGGCTCCGACGACCAGGATCTTCTTCGGGGGGATCGGCGTGACGTCGGCGAGTCGCGGGTGCGCGAGATCCTTCGCGGAGATCGCGACATCGGCGAGCGGGATCGGCCAGGCGATCGCGGCGGTCTCGTCGGCGAGGTTCAGGAACGAGTACGCGGCATCCGGCGACCAATGATCGTTCACGAGATACGTGTACGCGGTGTCGGGTTCCAGGGTCTGATACGAGTTCCCGACGCCGCGGGGCACGAAGATCGCCTTCGACGGGTCGAGTTCGGTCGTGAACACCGCCCCGAACGACGGGCCTTCGCGCAAGTCGACCCACGCGCCGAAGATCCGGCCGGTCGCGACAGATACCCACTTGTCCCACGGCTCCGCATGGATGCCGCGGGTCGTGCCGACCGCATCGTTGAACGAGATGTTGTTCTGCACCGGACCGAAATCGGGAAGGCCGAGCGCGGTCATCTTCTCCCGCTGCCAGTTCTCCTTGAACCAGCCCCGCGCATCCCCATGCACCGGCAGGTCGAACACCACCAGCCCCGGGATCGAGGTCTCTGTGACGCCCAGCTGCTTGCCGTACTCGGTCACCAGGTCACTGCCCCTTCGACGCGTAGAACGCTTCGACGCCGTCCTTACCGGCCGCCCACCACGCTTCGTTCGCCTGGTACCAGTCGATCGTCGCGGCGAGCCCCGCCTCGAAGTCGCGGTACTGCGGAGCCCAGCCCAGGTCGGTGCGGAGCTTCGTCGAATCGATCGCGTACCGCAGATCATGGCCCGCGCGGTCGGTGACGCGGTCGTACGCATCCGCGGGCTGACCCATCAGGGTGAGGATCAGTTCGACGACGGTCTTGTTGTCCTTCTCGCCGTCGGCGCCGATGAGGTACGTCTCGCCGATCTCACCCTTATCGAGGATCGTGAGGACCGCCGAAGAGTGATCGTCGGCGTGGATCCAATCCCGCACGTTCTCCCCCTTGCCATACAGCTTCGGACGGATCCCACGGATCACGTTCGTGATCTGACGCGGGATGAACTTCTCCACATGCTGATACGGGCCGTAGTTGTTCGAACAGTTCGAAATCGTCGCCCGCACACCGAACGACCGCACCCACGCGCGCACCAGCAGGTCGGAGCCCGCCTTCGTCGACGAGTACGGACTCGACGGGTTGTACGGCGTCGACTCGGTGAAACGCGCCGGATCGTCCAACTCCAGATCGCCATACACCTCATCGGTCGAGATGTGATGCAGACGCGTCCCGTGCTTCCGCGCCGCCTCCAGCAGCGTGTAGGTGCCGACGATATTGGTGTCGAGGAAGGGGCGCGGATCGTTCAACGAATTGTCGTTGTGAGACTCCGCGGCGTAATGCACCACAGCATCCGCATCCGCGAACAGACCATCAACGAGAGCAGCGTCGGCGACGTCGCCTTCGACGAACCTTAGGCGGTCTTCCGGCAGCCCATCCAGCGACGCGCGATTGCCGGCGTAGGTCAGCTTGTCGAGCACCGTCACGTGATCATCGGTGTGCTCGATCACGTGGTGAACGAAGTTCGAACCGATGAAACCGGCACCACCGGTCACGAGGAGGTTCCGCATCAGCGCCCCCTTTCGAGAGTCTCGAGGAGATAACTCCCGTAACCGGATTTGACGAGACTCTCTGCGCGCAGCCGCAGATCGTCATCGCTGAGGAACCCCTGCCGCCACGCGACTTCCTCGGGCACCCCGATCGAGAGTCCGGTGCGACGCTGGATGGTCCGCACGTACTCTGCGGCGTCCGTCATCTGATCGAACGTCCCCGTGTCGAGCCATGCAGTACCGCGGGGCAGAACCTCGACCTGCAGCTTTCCGCGCAGGAGGTAGGCCCGGTTCACATCGGTAATCTCATACTCGCCGCGCGGGCTCGGCGCCAGGCCGCGGGCGATCTCGACGACGTCATTGTCATAGAAGTAAAGACCGGGCACAGCGAAATTACTCTTCGGCACCGCCGGCTTCTCCTCGAGAGAGACAGCGCGTCCGTGACGATCGAACTCGACCACTCCATAGGCGCCGGGCTCCGCGACCCAGTAGGCGAAAACTGCTCCTCCGTCGATGTCGGAGTAGCGCTTGAGCTGCGTGCCGAGCCCCGGCCCGTAGAGGAGATTGTCGCCGAGCACAAGGGCCACATTCTCGTCGCCGATGAATTCAGCGCCGATCGTGAAGGCCTGCGCAAGCCCCTCCGGCGAAGGCTGCCGTGCGAAAGACAGACGTATGCCGAATTGGGATCCGTCACCGAGAAGACGCTCGAAGAACGGCGCATCGTGAGGAGTGGTGATCACGAGGATGTCGTCGATCCCCGCGAGCATGAGTGTCGACAAAGGGTAGTAGACCATCGGCTTGTCGTATACCGGAATCAATTGCTTCGACACGCCCAGCGTGATGGGATGCAGTCGAGTACCCGAGCCGCCGGCGAGGATGATTCCTTTCACCCCCCTATCGTTCCACATCGCCTTGCGGACTCTCGGCGTCCCGTACATCCGCTCTCAGTGCGCAAGGTGCGCTCTCCCAGGCTGAGACCGCTATCGTGTGACGGTGATCCCCGTCGGCGCGAAAGGCCAGTGACGTGACCTTCCTTCCGCTCCTTCTCCCCGTGCTGGTGGCCGTGCTGCTCCTATGGGGACTCGGTGGGTTCCTGTCTTGGACGGTTGGGCTCCGAGGGCTCTGGTTCGTCGCGGCCGCGCCCGCGTTCGCTGTGACCCTGATCGCTGGTACCGCTGTGGTGGCGTCGTGGCTTGGGGTGCCATGGTCCGTGTTGCCGGTGGCCATGGTGACTCTGCTCGTCGGCTTCGGCATCCGTTGGGTGCGCCGTGCTTTCCCGGAGCGCGCGCCCTCTGCGCGCCGCCGGATGTCGTGGCCAATGGTCGTCGCACTCGCCACAGCCGCCCTCGTGATCGGGATCCGAGTTTTGGAGATCATCCAGGCGCCCGGGAACATCTCCCAGACGTTCGACAACATCTTCCATCTCAACGGCGTCCGCTACGTGATCGCGGAAGGTGACGCTTCCTCGCTGCGGCTGGGATACATGACGAGCCCCGACGGCAGCCTCCCGTTCTATCCCGCGGCCTGGCACGGCGTGGCATCCCTGATCGTGCAGCTGAGCGGAGCGAGTATTCCGATCGCGATCAATGCGCTCGTTCTGACGGTGTCGGCACTCGTCTCGCCCCTGGCGATCGTCGTCCTGGTGCGGACGCTCTTCGGCCGTGCGGTGCCGATCCTCGTGTCTGCGGCGCTGCTCACTGCGTCGCTCCCCGCGTTCCCGATTCTCATGATGGATTACGGCGTGCTCTACCCGCTCCAGTTGAGCCTTGCGCTGCTACCGGTGGGGCTTGCCGCGATGGTTCGGCTCCTGCGAATCTCGCCGCAGGATACGCCGCGCGGTGTCGGCTGGTGGGCACTCGTCCTCGTCGGCGTCATTCCGGGGCTCACGCTCGCGCATCCCGGCGGCTTCGTCGCGTGGCTCGCGTTGACCGTTCCGATGGTGGCATTGTTCTTCATCCGTCAGTTCCGGATCCCGCGTGACACGCGCGCGCGGCTCGGCCTCGTGCTGGCCGCAGTCGGGTACGTTGCGGTCGGTGCCGTCCTGGTACGGATCCTCAGGCCGCCCGCGGAGGCCCGCGGCTGGCCGACGCAGATGACGTTCGCAGACGCCGTTTGGCAGGTTCTCTCGGTGTCGATGTGGTATCTCGTTCCCGCGACTATCGCAGCGCTCTGCGTCGTTGCCGGCATCGTGTGGGCGCTCATCGACCGCACTCCTCGTGCCCTCGTCGCGCTCGCGATGTACTCGATCGCCGCGTTGCTGTTCGTCACGGTGGCCGCGCTGCCCTGGTCGGCGCTGCGCGACGCGCTGACCGGTAGCTGGTACAACAACCTGCCGCGCCTTGCAGCCATTCTGGCGGTCGCTCTCGTCCCGCTTGCCGCGTATGGCGCCGGGCGCACCTGGATTGCGCTCACGACTCGAACGCGCGTAGGCGCCGGCCTCCGCGCAGGGCGTCGAGTATCCCGTGTCGCCATCGGCGCACTCGCCGCTGCCGCTCTGCTCATCGCGCTGCAGGCAGACGGCGCGATGACTCGTGCCGTCGACTGGGCGTCGCCGCTGTACCGGCTCGACGACGCCTCCGCGCTACTGACAGCCGATGAGTACGCACTTCTCCAGCGCGTTCCGGACGAAGTGCCTGCGGGGGTTCGCATCGCTGGCAGCCCCTTCACGGGCGCATCCCTCGCCTACGCGATCTCCGACCGCCCAGTGCTGATGCCACATGCGCTGATGTACATCTCCAACGAGCTGCAGGAGATCAACGACGGGCTCGACACCGCCCAGCGCGGCAGCGCGGTTTGCGCGGCGCTCGCCGACCTCGACGTCGGCTACGTGCTCGACTTCGGCGCTCAGGAGGTGCACCCGGGCGCGCACCCGTTCCCCGGCCTGGACGAGCTCGCGACCTCGTCGTCGGTCGAACTCGTCGACGCGGAGGGCGACGCGCGCCTCTACCGCATCGTCGCATGTGGGTGAGGGGAAGCGCCCCCGATAGACTGGCCGGACTATGCCGGTTGCCCCAGACAATGTGCTCGTGATCGTTCCCGCGTGGAATGAGGAGCAAAACGTCGGCACCACCGTTCGCGAGATCCTGGCGGCCGATCCGCGCTATCACGTCGCCGTCGTCGACGACGGCTCGAGCGATGCAACTGCCGATGTCGGGCGGGAGGCGGGCGCGATCGTGCTCAGCCTTCCCTTCAACCTCGGCGTCGGCGGCGCGATGCGAACTGGCTTCACCTACGCGCAGCGCGAGGGTTATCGACGCGCGATACAGGTGGATGCCGACGGCCAGCACAACCCCGTTGACATTGAGCGCGTCCTCGCCGGTCTCGAAGATGCGGATATCTCGATCGGTGCGCGCTTCAGCGACGTCGGCGAGTACGAGGTGCGCGGCCCGCGTAAATGGGCGATGAAGTTCTTGGCCGCGGTCCTATCGCGCGTCGCCAAAACGCGATTGACCGATGTCACGAGCGGGTTCCGGGCGGCCGGGCCGCGAGCGATCGCACAGTACGTCCGCTACTATCCCGCCGAATATCTGGGTGACACGCTCGATTCTCTCGTCGCGGCCTGTCACGCGGGATTGACTGTCACGCAGGTCCCCGTGGCAATGCGACCCCGCCGACACGGGAATCCCAGCCAGGGCCCAGTCGGCTCGGCGATGTACTTGCTGCGCTCGGTTTTCGCTCTCGGACTCGCCTTGCTGCGGACTACGAGGATCACGGAGTCGGCGCGTGCTCATGGGGTGATCGCATGATCGTTCTGTTCGGCATCCTGCTGGCCGTCGTCATCCTCATCGTCGTGATGTGGCTGCTTCTCACGCGACGACTACGGGAAAAGTATGCCGCTCTGTGGCTGGTCATCGGACTCGCGGTGCTGATCCTGGGGTTGTTCCCCCAACTGCTCGTGGGGATCACAGACCTGCTCGGCGTGCAGGTTCCGGCGAACCTTCTCTTCTCGCTCGCCATCGTGTTGTTGCTGGGTGTCGCGCTCCACTTGTCGTGGGAGCTGTCCCAGGCCGAGGACGAGATCAGACGCTCTGCCGAGGAGCATGCCATTCTCAGGGCCAAGCATGACGATCTGGAACGACGGTTGACGTCGCTTGAAGGTGATGAGCCGCGCCGTCACCATAATCTCGACGTCGATGGATGAACGCGCCGGTAGGTCCGCCGTGGCGGTCGCTATCGGC
>QFPD01000342.1 GCA_003248845.1 Microbacterium sp.
CGGTCGACGGAGTGCACGACGTCGGCTGTGGCCCGGACTGCCCGCGCCTTCTTCGACTGGAGCTGACCGATGAAGTGCCAGCGCAGCCCGTCGAGCGGCGGCAGGGTGGTGCGCTTCGCGGTGAGCTCCTGCTGTCGGTTCTCGCCGACATCCCGCACGCCGAGCGCATGCAGACGCTCGACGAGGGATGCCGGGTGGAACTTCGTCACGACGATGCGGGTGATCTCCGCTGGAGCACGACCCGCCGACCTCGCGGCATCCGCGATGCGCTCGTCGAGGTCGGCGAGTCGCGCAGCCAGCGCGTCCGCGCCCCCGGCATGATCGCCCGGGCCGCTCTCGTCCAGGGCGGGCGTCACTTGAGGAAGTCGGGGATGTCCAGGTCGTCGGATCCGTAAACGGAGTCGTACGAGTCGGTCGGCGCGGCGGACACGGCGACCGCCTCGCGCTCCTCGACGACGACGACGTCGCGCGCAGCTTCGTCGGCCGAGACGGCGGGAACCACCGGCGTGGTCGACGGCCGCTGCGCCGTCATCGGCTCGATACGCGCCTGCGGCTCCCCGCCGTCGAAGCCCGCCGCGATGACGGTGACCCGCACCTCGTCGCCGAGGGTGTCGTCGATGACCGTACCGAAGATGATGTTCGCCTCCGGGTGGGCCGCCTCCTTCACCAGCTGCGCGGCATCGTTGATCTCGAAGATGCCGAGGTTCGATCCGCCCTGGATCGAGAGCAGCACACCGTGCGCACCCTCGATCGAGGCCTCGAGGAGGGGCGACTCGACCGCCAGCTCGGCAGCCTTGATGGCCCGGTCGGCCCCCCGGGCGGAACCGATGCCCATCAGCGCGGAGCCCGCTCCCTGCATGACGGACTTGACGTCGGCGAAGTCGAGGTTGATGAGACCCGGCGTCGTGATGAGGTCGGTGATGCCCTGAACACCGGCGAGGAGCACCTGGTCGGCGGTCGCGAAGGCTTCGATCATCGAGATGCCGCGGTCGCTGATCTCGAGGAGGCGGTCGTTCGGGACCACGATGAGCGTGTCGACCTCTTCCTTGAGCTTGTTGACGCCCGCCTCCGCCTGGCTCTGCCGGCGACGTCCCTCGAACGAGAACGGACGCGTGACGACACCGATCGTCAGGGCGCCGATCGACTTCGCGATGCGCGCCACGACAGGCGCGCCGCCCGTGCCGGTGCCGCCGCCCTCGCCCGCGGTGACGAAGACCATGTCGGCACCCGCGAGGGCCTCCTCGATCTCCTCGGCGTGGTCCTCGGCCGCGCGGCGCCCGACCTCGGGGTCGGCACCTGCGCCGAGTCCGCGCGTCAGCTCACGGCCGACGTCGAGCTTGACGTCGGCGTCGCTCATGAGAAGCGCCTGCGCGTCGGTGTTGACGGCGATGAACTCGACGCCGCGAAGGCCGAGCTCGATCATCCGATTGACGGCGTTCACGCCGCCACCACCCACGCCCACGACCTTGATCACTGCGAGGTAGTTCTGGTTCTGGCTCATGCCGGCCTCCATCGTGTCCCGAACCCGAAACGTCTAAACCTTGAACCTCAAGTTGAGGTTTAAAGAATTGCCGAGTATGCAATTCCTTGATTGAAGGTAAGCGGCATCACGATCGCCCGCCGCGAACGGCTGGGCGTGTCGCAGACAAACCCGCGCGGAGCCACCGCGACCGACTCAGCGCACCACGACAGCGCCCGGCGAGGACACGTCGTAAAGCGACACACCGCCCGGCGGACGCGCCGTCATGATGGCTGCGAGATCGCGCGCCTTCTTCGATGAATCGTCGGCGTTACCCCAGACGACGGAGGTGCCCGTGCCGCCCAGTGTGAGGGTGACATCGTTGGGCGTCGTCGCCGACATCGCCGTCACCTGTGGCCGGATGTCGCTGGGAAGCGAGCGGAACACGGTCCCGATCGCCTCGAATGCGGGCGATCCGATCCCGCCGGTCACCGTGATGACGGGGTGCCCCGCGGGCGCGACCGCCGTTGTCGAGAGGGCGACCCCCGCGGCATCCACCAGCGTGAAACCGGCTGCGGACTCCACGGACCCGATCGGCGTGCGCTCCACGACGCGCACGACGAGCTCGTGCGGAGGTCGCGCCTCGAGCGTGTAGGACTCGACGAGGGGAAACTGGACGAGCGCGGCCTTCACCGCGGACGTGTCGACGCGCGCGAGCGGCGTGCCGATCTGGCCGGACAGCGCCTGCTCCACGGCTGCGGCATCCAAAGTCTGCGCGCCGATCACCGTCACCTTCTCGACGGCGAACAGCGGGCTGTACGCGGCACCCAGCGTTCCGAGCACGAGCGCGAGGAGCGCGGCGCCGACAGTGATCCAGATCGCGCGGCGCCGGCGCTGCCGCGCGGTGAAGCGGCGTACCTCGGCGCGCAGGG
>QFPD01000343.1 GCA_003248845.1 Microbacterium sp.
GACCACATCCGCCCCGAGCTCGAAGGGGCGAATGACGTACGGCGTCGCGACGGTGTTGTCGACGATGAGCGGGATGCCGTGGGCGCGTGCGACCTCCGCAACGGCGGCGACATCGACGAGGTCGTTCTTCGGGTTCGGGATCGTCTCGACGAAGATCGCCTTCGTTCCGGGCGTGATGGTCCGATCCCACTCGGCGCGGTCGGTGGGGTCCCGCACGTAGTCGACGCCGACGCCGAGGCGCGCGAACGTCCGATCGAACAGGATGCGCGTTCCGCTGTAGATGCTCGCGGTCGAGACTAGACGTTCGCCGCTGCCCGCGAGACCGAGCAGAAGGCCCGTGATCGCGGCCTGACCCGAGCCGAGGACGATCGCTCCCGTGCCGCCCTCCAGAGAGGCGAGGCGACGCTCGGCGACGTGATGAGTCGGGTTCGCGTTGCGCGAGTAGAGCTGCCCCTCATCGGCGCCCGTGAACCGCGCCTCCGCCTCGGCGAAGTCATCGAACAGGTACGCCGCGCTCAGGTAGATCGGCGTGATGCGCGCACCATGCGTCGCGTCGGGGGCCTCGCCCGCGTGCACCTGCCGGGTGTCGAAGCCGAACCCTCTCCAGTCGTCGTTCGTACTCACGCGCTCAGCGTAGGGGTGAGGTCGCGATTGTGACGGCGCCGTCGTAACACTTCGTGGCATCCCTCCGCGGCGGGTTATCTTCGAGGCGTGTCCTTGACCTGTCGCTGTTGTCGCTGAGCCGTTCTCGGCTCCTTCGACGACCCCGACAGCCCGCCGCCTTCTGCGCGCCGACTCCCCGCCTTCACCGGCGCGGCGCTCGCGGCCCCACCCTCAGGACCTCTCATGCGCTACGCCTCGCACGTCGCCGACCTCGTCGGAAACACCCCTCTCGTCCGCCTCGACCGTGTCACCGCCGGCATCGACGCCACCGTGCTCGCGAAGGTCGAGTACTTCAACCCCGGCGGCTCGGCGAAGGACCGTATCGCCTCACGCATCATCGACGCCGCCGAGCGTGACGGGCTGCTGCAACCGGGCGGCACGATCGTCGAGCCGACGAGCGGCAACACCGGCGTGGGGCTCGCGCTCGTGGCGCTCCAGCGCGGGTACCGGATGATCTTCGTCGTGCCCGACAAGTTCACGGGCGAGAAGACCGCCGTGCTGCGGGCGTACGGCGCCGAAGTCGTCGAAGTGCCGACCCTCGTGCCGCCGGAGCACCCCGATTCGTACTACTCCGTGTCCGACCGGCTGGCGCGTGAGATTCCCGGAGCCTTCAAGCCGAACCAGTTCGCCAACCCGAACGGGCCGCGCGCCCATGAGGAGACGACCGGTCCCGAGATCTGGCGCGACACCGACGGTCGCGTGACGCACCTCGTCGCCGGCATCGGCACGGGCGGCACGATCAGCGGGACGGGGCGCTTCCTCAAGCGCGCGACGGCCGGCGAGGTCACGGTCGTCGGCGCCGATCCGGAAGGGTCGATCTACTCGGGCGGCCCGATCCACGGCTACGCCGTCGAGGGCGTCGGGGAGGACTTCTTCCCCGACACATTCGACGCGTCCGTCGTCGACCGATACGAACGCGTGTCGGATGCCGAGAGCTTCGCCATGACGCGCCGCCTCGCCCGTGAGGAGGGGCTTCTCGTCGGCGGCTCCTCCGGCATGGCGGTCGTCGCGGCGCTCCGCACCGCACGGGATCTGTCGGCGGATGCCGTCGTCGTCGTCGTGCTGCCCGACCACGGACGCGGATACCTGACCAAGCTCTACGACGACGCATGGCTCGACGCCCGCGGCATCCAGCTCGACGCCGATTCCACACTCACCGAAGGAGCACGCGCATGACCACTCCCGCCGCCCGCGGATTCGCGAGCCTCGCCGTCCACGCCGGGCAGGAGCCCGATGCCGCCACCGGCGCCGTCATCCCGCCGGTCCACTTCTCGACGACATATGCCCAGGACGGCATCGGGGGCCTTCGTCAGGGGTACGAGTACGGGCGCAGCGGCAACCCGACGCGCACCGCCCTGCAGCAGCAGTTGGCGGCACTCGAAGGCGGCGCGCACGCGTTCTCCTTCGCGTCGGGACTCGCCGCTGAGGACGCCCTGCTGCGAGCGGCGCTCGGCCCCGGCGACGACGTGCTCCTCGGAAGCGACGTCTACGGCGGGACGCACCGGCTGCTCGCGCGCGTCCTCGGCCCGTGGGGTGTGAACCTGCGCGTCGTCGACATGAGCGATGCGGATGCCGTGCGTGCGGCCGTTGCGGATCGGACGCCCCGGATCCTCTGGGTGGAGACGCCGTCCAACCCGCTCCTGCGCATCACCGACATCGCCGGCCTCGCGGAGATCGGGCGAGAAGCAGGGTCGCTCGTCGTCATGGACAACACGTTCGCGACCCCG
>QFPD01000344.1 GCA_003248845.1 Microbacterium sp.
CGCGTCCTCGACACCCACGTCGATGAGCTTGCGGATCGAGGTGAGGAGCAGGTCGCCGACCGACGGGTCCGTCTCGAACACGTCGGCGTCGACGCCCACGAGCGCGATCTCACGGCCCGAGGAGCGGATGACCGATGCCGCCGACTGGTAGATCGGACCGCCGACGGGGAGCAGCACGTCGACGCCCTGGTCGACGATGCCCTGCGCAGCGTTGATCGCGTCCTGGTTGGCCTCGAATCCACCGGTGAAGACACCGTCGGTGCCGTCCCAGCCGATGACCTGGACGTTGTCGCTCTTCTCCTTGTTCCAGTACTCGACGCCCTGCTTGAAGCCGTCCATGAAGATCGAGACCGTCGGGAAGTTCATGCCGCCGAACGTGCCGACCTTCTTCGCGGTGGAGTACGAGGCCGACGCGTAGCCCGCCATGAACGCCGCCTGCGCGGTGTCGAAGATGATGGGCTTGATGTTCGGCTGGTCGGTCTTGCCGTCGAAGTCGTTGTCGACCATGTCGTCGATCGAGACGTACTCGATCTCGGGGTTCGCCGCGGCCGACTCACCGGCAGCGGCGGCGAGGGCGAATCCGACCGTGATGATCAGCTTGCAGCCGTCGTCGACGAGGCTCTGCAGGTTGGGCGCGTAGTCCGACTCGGAGCTGGACTCGACGGCCTTGAAGTCGACGCCGAGCTCGCCGGCGGCCTTCTGCAGACCCTCGTAGCCGAGCTGGTTGAACGACTTGTCGTCGAAGCCGCCCGCGTCCGAGACCATGCACGGCTTGAAGCCGTCAACGGCACCGCCGGCACCGGCGGTGCCGGTGTTCGACGCGTCGGGAGCCGAACCGCAGCCGGCGAGGGCGATGATGAGCCCGGCGGCGGCAGTGATGCCCGCGAGCTTCTTAGGGGTCGAGATGGTCAATGCAGCCTCCACATTGATAGACCCGCGGATCTCGCGGGCGCACGGATCGAAGTTACCCAGTGTGACGACCGGTTTGCACGTCGACCGCGCGTGTGGATGCGAATGGTTACAAAGACGCAATGATCCCGTGACGCGACGGTCAGAGAACGTCGCCGCGACCGGTCAGCTTCAGGGCATCCACGACGCCCTTCACTCGCTGCGCGTGCTCGCTCGTCGTCACGAGGAGGGCGTCGGGGGTGTCCACGACCACGATGTCCTTCACGCCGATGAGGCTGATGACTCGCTTCGTGTGGCTGACGACGATGCCGCTGGCGGCATCGGAGAGGATGCGAGCGTTCTCGCCGAGGATCGCCAGATCGTTCTTGCGTCCGCCGGAGTTGAGCTTCGCGAGGCTCGCGAAGTCGCCCACGTCGTCCCAGTCGAAGTGCCCCGGGACGACCGCGAGACGTCCCGACGCTGCGGCAGGTTCGGCGACGGCGTAGTCGATCGCGATCTTCTGCAGCCGCGGCCAGACCCGGTCAACGACGGGACCGCGGCGATCGCGGTCGTCCCATGCCTCGGCGAGCTCCATGAGGCCGGCGTGCAGCTCCGGGTTGTTCGCTTCGATCTCGGCGAGCAGCACATCGGCACGCGAGATGAACATGCCCGCGTTCCACAGGTAGTCACGGGATGCCACGTACTCTTTCGCGGTCTCGAGGTCCGGCTTCTCCACGAAGCGTTCGACGAGAGCCCCCTCCGGCGCACCCTCGATGGCGAGCATGTCGCCCTTCTTGATGTAGCCGAACCCGACCGACGGCTCGGTCGGCGTGATCCCGATCGTGCAGATGTAGCCCTGACGGGCCACGGCGACCGCTTGTTCGACGGCCCAGTGGAACACGGGCAGCACGCGGATGACGTGGTCCGCCGCGAACGAACCGATGATGACGTCGGGTTCGCGACGGTGCAGGATCGCCGCCGCCAGACCGATCGCCGCCGCCGAGTCGCGGGGCTCGGACTCGAGAATGACGTTCATGTCGGGGATGCCGGGGAGCTGATCCTCCACGGCGGCGCGGTGCGCCCGCCCGGTCACCACCGCGATCCGATCGTGGCCCGTGAGCGGCTCGAGCCGATCCCACGTGTCTCGCAGCAGCGAATGTCCGGAGCCGGTGAGGTCGTGGAGGAATTTCGGGGCATCGGCGCGCGACAGGGGCCAGAGCCTCGAGCCGACACCCCCCGCAGGGATCACGGCGTAGAAGTCGTCGATGGGATGCACCATGGCTCGAGCCTATCGGGCTCATGTTTCGCGAATGTCAGCGTCGGGGCGGCACCCCCCCACCGCCGAAAGAAGGGGGAATCCTGTCGATCTCTCGATATCGAGAGAAGTTAGGCTCCCCTTCCTCGCCCGGCCGCGCAGGGGCGACTTAGTATGAGATTGCGCCCCGTGTGCGACGAGTCGGGCCCGCGGCCCCGCGGACGTCCTGCTCGCCGCAGCGT
>QFPD01000345.1 GCA_003248845.1 Microbacterium sp.
CGGTGACGGTTGCCGAACATCTCGGGGAGCATCGCGCACTGCGGGCCGAGCATGACGTTGACGCCGAAGCCGATGCCCACCGCGATCACGGCGATCGCGATCGCGTGGTTGCCGAGGGTGAGCAGCCACCACGCAGGGAACGAGTAGACCAGGAGGAACAGAGCGCCCACGCGGTAGACGGTGCGCCGGCCCATGCGGTCAGACAGTGCGCCGGTGAGCAGCACCGAGAAGATGCCGATGAGCGAGCCGAGCGTGACGCCCCACGTGAGCAGACTCTTGTCGGCGCTCTGGCCGGCGACCGCGACGAAGAACGACAGCGCGAGGGTGTTGAACATGT
This sequence comes from Microbacterium sp., assembly GCA_003248845.1. GTDB lineage: Bacteria > Actinomycetota > Actinomycetes > Actinomycetales > Microbacteriaceae > Microbacterium. Next base: position 338 of record QFPD01000345.1, read on the forward strand.
AGGAGCCGCCGTTCTCGGCCATCCGCAGCCCGATGCCGACGATGACGCCCGGCAGCCCGTGGCCGAAGATCTCGCGGATCGGGCGGTCCGTGATCTGCTCGCTCTTTTCGAGTTCGACGAACGTCGGCGTCTCGCGCAGCCGCATGCGGATGAAGAGGGCCACGAGGATGAGGAGGAAGGACGCGAGGAACGGGACGCGCCAGCCCCAGGAGAGCAGCTGGTCCTCGGGCAGGAGCGAGATCATGCTGAAGACGACGGCCGCCAGCAGGGTGCCCGCTTGGATGCCGATGAACGGCAGCGCCGAGAAGAAGCCGCGCCGCTTGACCGGCGCGTACTCCGCCATGAGCACCGTCGCACCCGCCTGCTCGGCCCCCGCACCGAAGCCCTGCAGAAGGCGCATCAGCACGAGCAGGATCGGCGCCCAGATGCCGATCTGGGCGTAGGTCGGGAGCAGGCCGATCGCCGTCGAGGCACCGCCCATCAGGAGGATCGTGATGACGAGCACCCACTTGCGGCCGAGCCTGTCGCCGAGCGTGCCGAAGAAGAGACCGCCGAAGGGGCGCGCGACGAATCCGACGCCGAAGGTCGCGAATGCCGCGACGGTCGCCATCGCCGGGTTCGACTGGTCGAAGAACAGGACGTTGAAGATCAGCGCCGTCGACAGCCCGTAGAGGGCGAAGTCGAAGTACTCGAGCGCACTGCCGATGCTCGAGGCGAGCGTCGCGCGGCGCAGGTTCGCAGCGTAGTCGGGATCGTCAAGCTTGACGTCCACATCGGTGTGGGTCGTGGTCACGGCCATCTCCTTCGATCGGCTCAGACATCACGGATGAGGTCTGGTGAGAGCCACCATACCAACCCACTGGCCTCTGTTCAATATCTTGAACGGAGTTTCCTCTGCACTCCCGCCTCCTGAAGCGGTCAGCCTCGCCCCGCGGCCGCACTGAACGGATTCGTGAGCTGATGCGCGGCCGCCTGCAGGGCGGCGGCGACCGTCTCGACCCGGGCGTCGGAGGCCTCCGTGGCGGGGATGCCGACACCGAGGGCGAGCTGCGGATCGCCCGGCGCCCAGCCCTCGAGGGGAACGGCGACCCCGACGATGCCGGGGAACGACTCCTCGGCATCCAGGGCCCACCCCCGCTCGCGGGCACGTGCGAGACGCTCGCGCAACGCGTCGAGCGTGCGGGGACTGTTCTCGGTGAGGGCAGGAAACTCCGCCCCGACGCCCAGCAGAGCGATGACCGCGTCGTCGTCGAGCGTCGACAGGAGCGCCCGTCCGGTCGCCGACAGCGCCGCCGGCAGTCGAGAGCCGAGCGGCGTGCCGATGCGCATCGACTGCGCCCGCTCGTGTCGCGCGATGTAGAGGGCGTCGACACCGTCGAGGAGCGCGATCTGGACGAGCTCGCCGCGCAGCACGTCGGAGGCGTCGCACACGGCGTAGAACTCGCGCACCTGGTTGAACTGGGCCGCGAACGCCCCACCGAGCTCGGCGGTGCGCAGACCCAGGCGGTAGCCCTGCGGCGCCCGCTCGACCATCCGCGCCGCTTCCAGCGCGAGGCAGAGGTTCGCGGTGGAGGACTTGGCGAGGCCGAGCGCGCTCGCGAGCTCGGTGAGCGTCAGCGGGCGGCCGGCATCCGCCAGCACCTCCAGCAGGCGGACACTGCGGGTCACGGCCGGCGCGGGGTCGCGCCCCGCACGGTCGGCGTCTTCGCCTTCCGTCATGGTTCCTCCTCGATCGCCCGCGACGGGCGCGAGCGGATAGGTCAGTAGAACTCGACCGTATCGACAACCGCCCTCATCGGCACACCGTCGAGCAGCCGCGTCGCGTCCTCGGCGAAGCGCCGCGCGATGCGCTCCTCCTCGCGGCTCGACAGCGCGGCCGTGTGCGGACTCACGAGCACCCTCGGGTGAGCCCACAGCGGCGAGCCCTCGGGAAGCGGCTCGACTTCGAAGACGTCCATCGCGGCGAACGAGACGGTCCCGTCCTCGAGCGCGGCGAGCAGGGCGGTCTCGTCGATCACGGTCCCCCGGCCCACGCTCGCGAGGATGAC
>QFPD01000063.1 GCA_003248845.1 Microbacterium sp.
GCCGCGGCGAGAGCCGGGTGGAGCTCGTGCCGACGGATCAGCGCGAGGGCTTCGGCCACCGTGGCATCCGCCGACAGCACGATGGGCTCGGGCGTCATGAGTCCACCCGCCGTGTCGGGGCCGTACTTCAGCAGCGCGCGGACGTCCTCGGCCTCTTCGGGCTCCATGAGCTCGAGAAGCTCCTCGCGCTGGTCCTCGGGGAGCTGGGCGAGCACGTCAGCGGCGTCGTCGGGTTCCATCTGGTCGAGGATGTCGGCGGCCCGCTCGTCGCCGAGCGCCTCGAGGATATGCACCTGGTCGTCCTCGGGCATCTCCTCGAGGGCATCCGCGAGGCGATCGTCGCTGAGTTCCTCGGCGACTTCGAGCAGACGTTCGTCGGGGAGGTCGAGGAGCGTGTTGGCCAGGTCGGCGGGCTTGAGCTCCGAGTAGGTCGCGACGAGCTGCTCGGCCGACTGGGCTTCGCCGGGGGCCTGCTGCTCACGCACGTCCTGCCAGTCGGCGAACGTCGTGGGTCCCTTCGCGAAGGGGGATGCCGAGGTCTTGGGCTTGCGGAGGAAGAGCTGACCGATGTCCCACAGGCCCAGCCGATCACGCTCGATCGCGACGTCCTCGATGACGGCCTCGCCGGATCCATCGGCGAAGTAGACCTTACGGCCGAGGAGTTCCGTCATGACCCGCACTTCGCCGCCGCGCTGCTGGAAGCGGCGCACGTTGATGAGCCCGGTCGTGATGACCTGGCCCGTCTGGATCGAGGTGACCCGTCCGATGGAGAGGAACACGTGCCGGCGACCCGGGATCTCGACGACGAGCCCCACGACCCGCGGCGGGTCGTCTTTGCGGTAGATGACGACGACGTCACGGACTTTGCCGAGCCGGTCGCCCGCGGGGTCGAACACGGTGCAGCCGACCAGGCGTGCCACGAAAACCCTCTGCGTACTCACCCGTCCAGCGTAGTCTGCAGGCTCCGTGTCAAGATGGACGGATGAGCATGATCGGCGGCAGCCCGCAGCAGCACGGCGAGAAGATCGCCGACTTCGCGACCTATCAGGGCGCCCAGCAGGCGGTGTCGCAGCTGATCCAGGCGGACATCCCGGCGCGTGACATCCAGGTCGTCGGTCACGGTCTGCGCTCGATCGAGACCGTGACCGGCAAGCTCGGCTACGCGGCGGCGGCGCGGTCGGGTGCGATCAACGGCATCCTCCTCGGCCTGCTGTTCTCTGCGATCTTCGTCCTCGGCACACCGAGCGCCGCCATCCAGCTGTTCATCGGCGTGATGTTCGTCGGCATCGCGGTGGGCATGCTCTTGAGCCTCGTCTCGTACGCTCTGCTGCGGCGTCGCCGTGACTACACCTCGGTCACGCAGGTCGTCGCCGACCGCTATGAGGTAACAGTGCTTCCCTCGAGCATCCACCGGGCGCGTGAGGTGATCGGCCGTGGGTCCGCTCCCACCGCGCCCGCTCCCGCCCCGATCGACCTGTCGACGCCACCGCAGTACGGTGAGCGTGTCGACCCGGCGCCTGCACCTGTTGCGCCGCCCGCACCCGGTCCGGACGCTTCCCACACTCCGCCGCAGCCGGGCGCAGACGCACCCCGCCCATGACGGCGCTCGACGTCGCCCTTCCGTCGGGAGCGGTGCGCGTCACGACGGCGTGGGAGGAGCCGGCCGCGGCGCCGAGGGCGGTGGTTGCACTTGCGCACGGTGCCGGCGCCGGACTCGACCATCCGTTCCTCGTCGGCTTCGCCGCGGGGCTGCGCAGCGAGGGCTTCGCGACTCTGCGTTTCGCCTTCCCCTACCGCGAAGCCGGCCGACGGATGCCGGGGCCGGCGCCACACGCGGTCGCCACCTGGGCGGCCGTCGCGGCCGAGATCTCGCGGATCGCGGCCGGCGTGCCGTTCGTCGCCGCGGGCAAGTCGTACGGCGGCCGGATGGCATCGATGGCCGTCGCCGAGGGCGCGATCGAGCCCGCGGCGCTCGTCTACCTCGGCTACCCGTTCCATGCCCCGGGCAAGCCGGACAAGCCGCGCGGTGCGCACCTCGCCCTCATCCGGCCGCCTCAGCTGTTCGTCGAGGGCGACGTCGATCCGTTCATCCAGCCGATCGCGGATTTCGAAGCATCGGTGGCCACGAGCACCGACGCCGAGATCGTATGGATTCCCGGCGGCGGTCACTCGTTCGAGGTGAAGGGTCAGAGGCGCCCGCCCGACGAGGTCGGCGCCGCGCTGGCTCCGACCGTGGCGGAGTGGTTGCGCACGCGCGTCTGAGTCCGCTCCCCACTCCTCAGCGGGCAGTGCGCGCGATCCAGGCTTCGACCTCATCGGCGGTGCGGGGAATGCCGGCGGACAGGTTCTCCACGCCGTTCGCCGTCACGAGGACGTCGTCCTCGATGCGCACGCCGATGCCGCGGTACTCCTCGGGCACGGTGAGGTCGTCGATCTGGAAGTACAGACCGGGCTCGATCGTGAACACCATGCCCTCTTCGAGCAGACCGTCGTAATACATCTCACGACGGGCCTGCGCGCAGTCGTGCACGTCGATCCCGAGATGGTGCGAGGTGCCGTGCACCATATAGCGCCGGTGCTGGCCGCCGCGATCGGCATCCAGAGCTTCGTCGGCGGTCACGGGCAGAAGTCCCCACTCGGCGGTGCGCCGGGCGATGACCGCCATCGCCGCCTCGTGCACGGCGCGGAACTTCACGCCCGGCTTCGCGACCGCGAACGCCGCGTCGGCCGCTTCGCGCACCGTCTCGTACACCCTCCGCTGCACCTCGGTGAAGGTGCCCGACACCGGCAGTGTGCGGGTGATGTCGGCGGTGTAGAGGCTGTCGACCTCGACGCCCGCGTCGATGAGGATGAGGTCGCCGGGGACGACGGCACCGTCGTTGCGCGTCCAGTGCAGGTAGCACGCGTGCGGGCCGGAGGCGGCGATCGTGTCGTAGCCCTCGCCGTTGCCCTCGACGCGAGCCCGGTGGTGGAAGATGCCTTCCACCGCGCGCTCGCCGCGCGGCGTGTCGATGATGCGGGGGAGGTCCGCGACGATGTCGTCGAAGCCGCGCGCCGTGACTTCGACCGCGAGTCGCATCTGCGCGACCTCGTACTCGTCCTTGACGAGGCGGAGCTCGGAGACGAAACGGGTGAGGTCGTCGTCCTCGTCGAGGACCAGGTCGCCGTCCCGTGCCTCGAAGGCGTCGATGTGCGCCGTGCGGATGCCGAGCTCGCCGGCGACACCCTCGAGCGATGGCCGCGGCCCGATCCAGAACTCGCCGATCGTGGCGTCGGCGTAGAACTCGGTCGTCGTCCGGTCGGCGCGCTCGCGCAAATGAAGGGTGACGTCGTGGCCCGCCTCACCGGTCGGTTCGAACACGAGCACCGAGTCGGGGACGGCATCGGAAGCCCACCCCGTGAGGTGCGCGAACGCCGAGTGCGGACGGAACGGGTAGTCGGTGTCGTTCGATCGCTGCTTGTAGGAGCCGGCGGGAAGCACGAGGCGCCGACCCGGGAAGGCGGCCGAGACGGCATCGCGGCGCCGCGCCGCGAACCGCGCCTGTGCTCGCTCGGGCGGCATCTGGTCGGGGCGCTCGGCCCATCCGTTCGAGATCTCGTCGAGGAAGCCCTGCGGGAACGGCTGCTTGCGGTTCTGGTTCTGCGCCGCTGATGCGGGACCAGGGGCGGCCGTGGTCCCGGCCTCCATCGACGTCTCCGGTGCGATCGTGTCGCTCTCGTTCGTGCTCATGCGTCCAGTCTCGCACTCCGCTCGCGTGCGCGTCTCGTGCGTCCGTCTCGCGCGCGTGGCGGTGCGTCACGCTGTCAGTGCGCGGCGGGTTCCAGCTGCACGACGAGCGGGCGATGGTCGCTGCCGCTGTCGTCGAGCGAGGTGAGGACGACGGATCCGGTCGGGGTCCAGGCATCCGTCGAGAGGACGTGGTCGATCGGCGTGCCGAAGACCGCCGGCCACTCGGTCGACCATGTGCCCACGGCGCCCGTCCCTGTTGCGACTGCCGCGTCACGGCAGTTGCCGAGGTCGCCGCCGGTGCCGAGGCGTGCCATGTGGTCGACGGTCGCGTTGAAGTCGCCCGCCATGATGACGTTCGCGCTGCCGCACTGGTCGGCGAGCCACTCGAGGTCGCTCTGCCAGTCGCCCATGGCGCTCTGCCGGGGCGCGACGGCATGCACGGCCACGACGACCGGCCCGGTGCCGTCGACGGGCATCGCGACGACCGTCGGCACTTGCGACGTGTTGCTCTCGCCGTCCGTCGTCGACGACACGACCGAGTAGTCGCCGAGGTCGGGCGAGATGAGGAGGGTCGTGGAATTCGAGGCCCAATCGGGGAAGTCTTCGCGATCGCCGAAGTTCTCGTGGTGCGCCCACATGGGCGAACCGAGGTCGCGCATCGCGATCGCGACGGCCTCGCCCGTTTCGATCGTCGTCTCGGGGAGCGCCACGATGTCGGCGCGCATGGCGACCGCCGTCTGGGCGATGAGGTCGGCGTCGGTGCCGTCCCCCGCCGTGTTCCAGGTCATGACCCGGACGGACTGGTCGGTCGGCTCGGGGAGTGAGCCGGGCCCCACGCCGCGCATCATCAGGATCGCCACGTTCGCACCCCCTGCAAGCACCGCGATGATCGCGAGGGACGCCGCGAGGGCGCGCATCGGGCGTGCGAGGCACAGGAGCAGGGCGAGCACGAGGCCGGTGGCGCACACGAGGATCACGACCGGACGCAGAGACACGATCTGCGCGATCGGGGACGTGCGCTCGAGACGGAAGAACTGCGGCCACGTGACGATCGCAGCCGCGATCGCCGCGAGCACGGTGAAGAGGAGTCCGAGCAGGCGCAGCACGCCTTCGACTCTACGGGGGTGAGACGGACGAACCCTGAGAGTGGAGGGCGGGCCGATACGCTCGAGGGATGGCGAGGCGATTCTCCGGTCCGAGTGATCTGCACCTGCACTCCGACCACTCGGACGGCACTGAGCGGCCGGCGGACGTCGTGGCATCCGCGCACGCGGCGGGCCTCGGCACGATCGCGCTCACCGACCACGACACGACCTCCGGGTGGGCGGAGGCCGCGGAGAGTGCGGGATCGCTCGGTATGACATTCCTGCCGGGTATGGAGCTGTCCGCCCGCCACGAATGGCGAAGCATCCACGTGCTCGCCTACCTGTTTGATCCGGATGCCCCAGCGCTGCGCGCCCTCACCGACCGCATCCGCTCCTCACGGCTCACACGAGCCCGCGAGATGGCTGAGCGCATCGGGCGCGACTACGACCTCACGTGGGACGACGTGCTCGATCAGACCGCGACCGACGCTACTGTCGGCCGGCCGCACCTCGCCGATGCGCTCGTCGCGAAAGGACACGTGCGTGACCGGGGGGAGGCGTTCGCCGGCATCCTCAGCCCCGGCAGCGACTACTACGTCGCGCTCTACGCGCCGGACCCCGTGACGGCGGTGGCGGCGGTGACGGATGCCGGAGGCGTGCCGATCATCGCTCATCCCGCGGGGCGTGCCGGACTGCTCCCGGACCGCATCGTGGAGGGCATGCTCGCGGCGGGGCTTGCGGGCTTCGAGCTGGGGCATCGGGAGAACCGCGAACCCGCGCTCGGCGAGCTGCGGGAGCTCGTGCGCCGACGCGATCTCATCGTGACCGGATCGAGCGACTACCACGGCCTCGGAAAGCCGAATCAGCCCGGCGAGCACACCACGACGGACGAGATGGTGGCGCGCATCATCGCCCGCGGAACGGGCAGCGCCCCCGTCTTCGCCTGATCGGCGACGACGGGGGCGCGTCGGCCCGCGGGACGGGTCAGGCGAGAGCCTTGGCCTTGAGGGCGTCGAACTCCGCCTGCGTGATGGTCCCGGCATCCAACAGCGACTTCGCCTGTGCGATCTGGTCAGCGGGGCTCGTGCCGGCGACCTCCTTGATGTAGTCGTCCTGCGCCGTCTTGTACTGCTGCACGGCGGCGGCCTGGCGCTCACCCATGCCGCGACCACGCGCGATCAGGTACACGAGCGCCGTGACGATGGGGAAGAAGATCAGGAAGAAGATCCAGAGCGCCTTCCAGCCCCGGCGAGGTTCCGGTCGCGAAAGATGTCGCTGATGATCGAGAACAGGGCCATCAGGTAGGCGACGAAGATGAAGATGGTGAGGAACCACCAGATGAGGTCCCAGAACGAGCCCCAGAAGCCGTGGTACTCGACCGCGGCGGCCTCGATGAAGCGCATGACGTGCCTTTCGAAAGAGTGGAGACGGCGGGTGCCGTCGGTTACAGCGTAGGGGTCGCCCCGCGCGCGGCACGCCAGATGACGCCGCGACGCGTGCGACGCCTAGCGTGGGTGAGTGCAGCAGCCCGGGCCGATCGAGCGCGCATCGACGCCGTGACCCGCGCCTGCCGCTTCGTGCGTGACCGCGGACGCGGACGTGAAAGCGCTCAGGCGGTCGGAGCCGCGGCTGCGGAGCCGCCCGAACCGCCACGGCGACGGCGGCGGCGACGTGCGGGGGCGGGCTTGCCGTCGTGGTGTTCGCGCCCTGAGCCGTCGTGGGTCCCGGCGCCCTCGCGGTCAGCGGGCGGAGTGTCGCCGACCACGGCATCCGGGGCCCCGCCCTCGGTGGGCGCCTGACCGTCGCTGAACGTCGACCCGACCGGCGTGCTGCCCGAGCGGCGACGGCGGCGACGGCGCGTGCCGCCCTCAGCGGTGCCCTCGGCGGCGGCGTCTGCGGCGCGCTCGGGCCGCGCGGAGCGTGGCGTGCGGACGGTCTCGGTCTTCGGCGCCTTCGCGATACGGCCCTTCGTTCCGGCGGGGATGTCGAGGTCCTCGTACAGGTGCGGGCTCGACGAGTAGGTCTCGACGGGTTCGGGCTGACCGAAGTCGAGGGCGCGGTTGATGAGCGCCCACTTGTGCAGGTCGTCCCAGTCGACGAACGTGACAGCGATGCCGGTCTTGCCGGCGCGTCCCGTGCGTCCCGCGCGGTGCAGGTAGGTCTTCTCGTCATCGGGGATCGTGTGGTTGATCACGTGGGTCACGTCGTCGACGTCGATGCCGCGCGCCGCGACATCCGTCGCGATGAGCACGTCCTTCTTGCCCGCCTTGAACGCGGCCATGGAGCGCTCGCGCGCCTCCTGGCTCATGTCGCCGTGCACGGCGCCCGCGTTGAAGCCGCGGTCGTTCAACTCGTCGACGAGCTTCTGCGCGGCGCGCTTGGTGCGCGTGAAGACGACCGTCTTGCCGCGGCCCTCGGCCTGCAGGATGCGCGCGATGACCTCGTCCTTGTCGAGCGAGTGGGCGCGGTAGACGAGGTGCTTGATGTTCGCCTGCGTGAGACCCTCGTCGGGGTCGGTGGCGCGGATGTGAATGGGGTTCGACATGAACCGGCGCGCAAGCGCGACGATCGGACCGGGCATCGTCGCCGAGTAGAGCATCGTGTGGCGGACGGGTGCGACCTTCGCGAAGATCTTCTCGATGTCGGGCAGGAACCCGAGGTCGAGCATCTTGTCGGCCTCGTCGAGGACGACCTCTGTCGCGTGCGACAGGTCGAGCAGGCGCTGATTGCTCAGGTCGATCAGTCGGCCCGGGGTGCCGACGACGATCTGCGCACCGGCCTTGAGCTGATCGATCTGGCCCTCGTACGCCTTGCCGCCGTAGATCGCGACGACGCTCGTCGAGCGGTTGGAGGTGAGCATGTCCATGTCCTCGTAGACCTGGACGGCGAGCTCGCGCGTCGGCACGACGATGAGGGCTTTGACGCCGGGAGCGGGGTCGAGGCCGAGGCGCTGGACGACCGGGATGCCGAAGCCGAAGGTCTTGCCCGTTCCGGTCTTGGCCTGACCGATGATGTCCTGGCCGGGAAGGCCGAGCGGGATGGTCTGCTCCTGGATCGGGAAGGCATCCACGATGCCCTTGGATGCCAGTGCCTCGACGATGTCGGCGTCGACGCCCATCTGTGCGAAAGTCGTCACGATACGTGCCTGTCTGGCGGTGAGAGGCCGCCGGGTGAAAGAGTCCACGCCCTTCACTCAGCCACAGGCGCGGTGGCCCCGATCCGTCGCCGGGACAGGGCAAGCCTACCGGAGGCGGGCCGGATCGCTCGTCGCCGCGGTCCGGCGTCGTAGGCTGTGAGCGTGGTGACCTGGCCCTGGCAGCGCAAGCGCACAGCCCCCCGCACACTGAAAGTGCGTTCGCGGGGCGACTTCGGCGACGTCAATCGCGTCGACTTCGAGGAGCTCGCGCCGGCGATCGACACGTTCCTCGGCCAGGCGGCGTACCTGCAGCTCGGCTACTTCGAGACGCTGTCCGAACTCATCGCGCCGACTCCCGAGCTTTCGCACAAGGAGTCGATTTCGCGCGCGGCGGGCGCGGCGCTGTTCAAGCACCAGCAGATCGTGGCGGTCATCCGCGAGCGGGGCGACGATCCGCTCGACCTGATGCTGCCGTTCCGGGAGCCGCTGGACGCGTTCCGCCGCGCGACGCACGGCGCCCGCCACCTCGAGACGATGCTGTCGGTGCACATCACCGCGGGCATGCTCGACGACTTCTACCTCGCTCTCTCGGGCGGTTACGGATCAACGGGCGACCGCGTAGCGAAGATCTTGCTGGGCGACGACGACCGTCAGGCGCTCGTCCGGCTGCTCACCGACGCGATCGACGCCGACGAGCAGTGGCGCGACCTGTTGTCGCTGTGGGGCAGGCGCCTCGTCGGCGATACGCTCCTCATCGTCCGGGGCGCGCTGCGCCCGCAGACGCTGGATGCCGCGGAGGAGAAGAAGGTCGAACCGGTGTTCACCGACCTGCTCGCGGCGCACTCACGGCGGATGTCCGCGATCGGGCTCGACGCCTGATCAGGAGATCTTCAGACGCAGACGCTCGCGCGCATCATGCGTGGCACGCGCGCGGGTGAGCGCGAGG
>QFPD01000346.1 GCA_003248845.1 Microbacterium sp.
GCGACACCGCAGTGCTCCTGAAGACGCCGGTCAGTGACCTCGTGGCCTCGCTCAAGAAGACCGAGGACGAGATCCGCGCGAACCAGTGATCCGATGCGTGTGCGGCCCGCTCCCAGGAGCGGGCCGCACACGCATGTTCTGTGCCAGGAGGCATCCATGACACTCATCCGCTTGGGCGGCGTGACGAAGTCTTTCGCCGCCGCCGCCCGCGACGCGGCGCCTGTCACCGCGGTCGACGACGTCACGCTCGAGATCGCCGCGGGCGAGATCTGCGGCATCATCGGCTATTCGGGCGCGGGCAAGTCGACCGTGCTGCGCCTGGTGAACGCGCTCGAAACGCCGACGACCGGCGTCGTCGAGATCGACGGCATCGACATCACACGCCTCGGCGAACGCGACCTCCGGCGTCTTCGCGGCGACATCGGCATGATCTTCCAGCAGTTCAATCTCTTCGATTCGCGCACGGTCGCCGGCAACGTCGCCTACCCGCTCGAGATCGCGGGCCGCCCCAAAGCGGAGATCCGCGCGCGCGTCGCCGAACTCCTCGACTTCGTCGGTCTCGCCGACAAGGCACGGAACTATCCGGAGCAACTCTCCGGGGGACAGAAGCAACGCGTCGGCATCGCCCGCGCACTCGCCACGAGCCCGCGCATCCTCCTCGCCGACGAAGCCACGAGCGCCCTCGACCCCGACACGACGGCAGAGGTCCTCGGTCTCCTGAAGCGCGTCAACGAAGAACTCGGCGTGACGATCCTCGTGATCACCCACGAGATGGACGTCATCCGCACCCTCGCCGACCGCGTCGTCGTCATGGAGCACGGACGCATCATCGAGCAGGGCCCCGTCTTCGACGTCCTCTCCGCCCCGCGCCACGCCGCCACGGCGCGGTTCGTCGCGAGCATCATCGAAGACGTCCCGACCGGCGATGACCTCGCGACCCTGCGCGCACGCCACCCCGGGCGCATCGTCACCCTCGACGTCCGCGAGGGCGCCGCGGCACAGGCCGACGTCTTCGCCGCCCTCGCCGCGCACGGCGTGCGGTTCGAAGTCGTTCACGGCGGCATCAACGACATCGGCGGGCGCGTCTTCGGGCACCTCACGCTGGCGGTGACGGGCGAGACGGATGCCGTGGATCGCGCTCTTGCGGCGGCCGGGGCCTTCGCCGCGCTGACCGAGAACAGCCCCGCCGAGGAGGACTCCCGTGGATAGGCTCATCGCCCTCCTGCCCGAACTGTGGGAGGCCACGCTCGAGACCCTCTACGTCTCGACGGCCGGGCTCATCCTCGGCGGGTTCGCCGGCCTCGTGCTGGGCATGGCGCTCTACGCGACGCGTGCGGGAAGTCTGTTCCCGAACCGCGTCGTGTTCGGCATCCTGAACGTCGTCGTGAACACCTTCCGGCCGATCCCGTTCATCATCCTGCTCGCGGCCGTACAGCCCCTCGCGCGCGGTCTCGGCCTGCCGGGGATCGGCGTGCCGTTCGCGATCTTCGCGATCACGATCGCCTCGCTGTTCGCCATCAGCCGGATCGTCGAGCAGAACCTGCTGACAGTGCGTCCCGGCGTCATCGAAGCGGCGCGAGCGGCGGGAGCGAGCCGGTCGCGGATCCTGTTCCGCCTGGTCCCCCGCGAGTCGCTGGGGCCGCTCGTGCTCGGCTACACGTTCGTCGTGGTGGCGCTCGTGGACATGACCGCGATGGCCGGAGCGGTCGCCGCCGGTGGCCTCGGGCAGTTCGCGATCAACTACGGGTTCAAGCAGTTCAACCCGTGGGTGACCTGGGCGGCCGTCCTCGTGATCGTCGTCATCGTGCAGATCGTGCAGCTCGTCGGGAACACGCTCGCGCGACGGATCCTGAGGCGCTGATCAGGACGAGCAGGTGAGGCCGTCCTGCGGCACGGTTCCGTCGAGGAAGTACGCCTCGACGGCGTCGTCGACGCACGCGTTGCCCTTGTTGTAGCCCGTGTGACCCTCACCCTCGCGAGTGATGAGGACGCCGGAGGAGAGCTGCTCTGCGAGCGACTGCGACCACGCGTACGGGGTCGCAGGGTCGTTCGTCGTGCCGACGACGACGATCGGCGCCGCACCGTCGGCGGTGATGCGCTCGCGCACGCCCGTCGGCGGGTACGGCCAGCTTTCGCAGACATCCACGCCGTCCCAGTAGGGCGCGATCGTCGGCGCCTTCTGCTGGATGAGCGCGTCGGCGGCATCCTTGTCAGCCTGCGTCGTGTCGAGCGGGTAGTCCATGCAGTTGTACGCACGGAACGCCTCGGTCGAATTGTCCTGGTAGCTGCCGACTCCGATGCGGCCGTTGTAGAAGTCGGCCAGCATGAAGGCCATGTCGGCGTC